>JBNMGS010000378.1:0-2532 GCA_050872365.1 Lachnospira sp. | reverse complement strand
GTTATTATAGGGTAAATACGCGAAAAATGCCGAAAAAAGGCAATTCTTAAGCGGTTTTTATTGACAAAAGTACACATATGGAGTATAAATAATCTATACTTATTATTACTTATTTCATTTAAGGAGGATGTAGTTTATTATGAATAAGACAGAGTTAGTTGCTGCAATCGCAGAGAAAGCTGAACTTTCTAAGAAAGATGCTGAGAAGGCTTTAAAAGCTTTCACTGAAACAGTTGCTGAAACATTACAGAACGGTGATAAGATTCAGTTAGTTGGTTTTGGTACATTTGAAGTAGCTGAAAGAGCTGCCAGAACTGGTAAGAATCCTCAGACAGGCAAGGAAATCAAGATTCCTGCTTCTAAGGCACCTAAGTTCAAGGCTGGTAAGGCTTTAAAGGATACTGTTAATAAGTAATTAGAAAAAGTGATTTTTCTTATAACGTTACGGCTGTCACTTAGGTGGCAGCTTTTTTGATATAACTATTTAGTATTAATATTAGGTTAAGCAAGTGGCAAAAGTAGTTTTGCCACTCACATAGCATTTAATGATTGCTCTGACGGTTGACCTGTTTTCTGACAATTCATGTAACCTTTAAACTCTTATAAGTGCTTTATTTGCGATATTTTTATCATAGATAATCATATAGTTATATTAATCAGAAAGGATATAATCATTATGGAAATAGAAAGAAAATATCTGGTTTCACATATACCTGATAATCTCGAACAATTTCATTGCAGACATATAGAACAAGGCTATCTTTCAACTAATCCGGTTGTAAGAGTAAGACGTGATAACGACGAATACTATCTTACATACAAGGGTAAGGGAATGATGGTACGTGAAGAATATAATCTTCCTCTTACTAAAGAAGCCTATGAACATCTAATAAAGAAATCAGATGGTAATATTATAACCAAAAAAAGATATGAAGTACCTGATAATTCCGGACACACCATCGAACTTGACATATTTGAAGGCATATTTACAGGAACAATATTAGCAGAAGTTGAATTTGACAGTATTGAAGATGCCAACACCTATACACCACCTGAGTTTTTCATAAAGGATGTAACCAATGACCCGGCATATCATAACAGCAATATGAGTAAAAAGAGGTTTGACTGATGAAGAAACTAATTGATATATTAGATATACATCCCGATATAACTCTGGAAACTCTTCAGAGGGCACGTATGGCTGCTTTTACACTTATAAAATGGCTCCTATGCTCTGTTCTTTCTGGTTCTGTCATAGGTCTTATCGGTGCACTTTTTTATAAATGTTTACAATATGTAACAAGCATAAGAACAACATATAGTTTTACACTTTTCCTGCTTCCAATAGCAGGGCTTATTATTGTGCTGATGTACAGATTGGCTGGCGAAGCAGATAATACAGGTACTAATCTTGTTATATCAGCTATACAGTCCAACATAGAAGTTCCGGCAAGAGTTACCCCACTTATTATTGTTTCAACTCTTCTTACACATTTATGCGGTGGTTCTGCCGGTCGTGAAGGTGCTGCACTTCAGGTTGGCGGCTCTCTTGGTGATTTTTTTGCCAAACTACTACACTTTGATGATAAAGACACACGTATTATGATTATGTGCGGAATGAGTGCCTGTTTCTCTGCACTATTTGGAACTCCGATATCTGCGGCTATTTTTTCAATGGAAGTTATAAGTGTCGGTGTAATGTATTATGCTGCTCTTGTTCCATGTATAATATCAGCTCTTATAGCACAAGGTATTGCTGGCTTGTTTGGCGTTACTCCAACAGCATTCATAATAGGCGAAATATGTGATTTTAATATATCTACAGGTATACGCTTGGTTATTATGTCCGTATTATTCGCACTTGCAAGTATAGCATTCTGTTATATACTTCATACATCAGCAAAGATTTATTCAACATATATTGAAAACCCATATGTACGAATCGTTATTGCTGGATTAATAGTTATCTGTCTTAGATACATAACCGGAACAACAGATTTTCTTGGAGCTGGCGCACCCGTTATTGCATCAAGTTTTATAACAAGCTGTGCATGGTATGTGTTCATACTTAAAATGATATTCACAGCTGCAACTCTTGGCGGTGGATTTAAAGGCGGTGAAATCGTCCCTACACTTTTTGTTGGAGCTACTCTTGGAAGCTTTCTCGCCCCATTATTCGGACTACCAGTTGGATTATGTGCAGCATGTGGTATGGTAAGTGTATTCTGTGGCGTAACAAACTGTCCCCTTACATCATTTATCTTATCAATAGAAATGTTTGGCATATCATCTATGAAATATGTCATAATCTGCATTGCCATAAGTTATATGTTGTCAGGTTACTATAGCTTATATAATAGCCAGAAGATTATTTATTCTAAATATAAGACAGAATATATTAACAGGAGGTCGCATTAAAATATTACTGTTTAACACACATTCTTAACGTACGGACGACATAATATAAGTGAAAATCGGTGTTGCACATACATCATCGATGCCAGAAGATTCACTTGGATATTTCTAAGACTT
>JBNMGS010000377.1:0-2542 GCA_050872365.1 Lachnospira sp. | reverse complement strand
GTCTTAGAAATAT
The DNA here is from genome assembly GCA_050872365.1 of Lachnospira sp. GTDB lineage: Bacteria > Bacillota > Clostridia > Lachnospirales > Lachnospiraceae > Lachnospira. The sequence continues at coordinate 2,529 of JBNMGS010000377.1, read as the reverse complement.
CCAAGTGAAGCTTCTGGCATCGTTGATGTATGCATACTTGCTTTTCTCATATATGATGTCGTCCGTTCGCCACCCGAATGTGTGTTAAACAGTAATATTTTTATGCCAGCAACTGCCTGAAATCCTTGACACATAACGGTTTTGAATAATAAAATCCCTGTATATTATCGCAGTTTATTCCCTTAAGGAAATCTACCTGATTCTTTGTCTCAACACCTTCAGCGGTAACTGATATTCCAAGCTCCTTTGCAAGGGTTATGGTGTGGTCAAGAAGTCTTTCACCACTGAAATCACCGATATAATCAATAAGGCTTTTATCGATTTTTAAAGTATCAAAGCATTTCATATTGATAGTAGATAGTGATGAATATCCTGAACCAAAGTCATCTACAAGGAGAGAAAATCCGTTGTTGTGGAATCTGTCAGCAAGCTCCTTAATATTAGCATTGTCTATGGCGGCACTTTCAGTTATCTCTATAGGTACATATTTAGTATCTATGCCTATTTCAGATGCAATATTCTTGTAAAGCTCTACAACTGATTCAAAATAAAGAGTAGCTCTTGAGAGGTTGATGGATACTGGAATGAGCTTTTTACCCTGTTTCTGCCAATCAGCCAGTTGTCTGCACACACTTCTGAATACATATTCATCAAGTGTTTTGATAAGACCATCTTTTTCAAACAAAGGAATGAATTTGCCAGGTGATATAAGTTTTCCGTCTGAACCACGCCATCTTACGAGGGCTTCAGCACCGACAAGCTGGCTGGTAGCAGGATTGTATTTAGGCTGATACCATATTTCAAACTGCTTATTAGCTATAGCATCGGAAAAATTATCTTCCATGGCTCTGTTTTCAAGTATTTTAAGTGTATCATCATGGCTGTAGAACTGATAGCTTATATCCTTGCGTTCCTTAACCTGATTCCTGGCAAAGTTAGCTTCGCTATAGGCTTCTTCAACCTTTTTGTCAGTATTCCATCTGGAGATGCCGAAGTAAGGAATCAGATTAGGAATCTTAAGAGAAGATGTTACACCTTGGAGAGCATTTTCTATCTTGTGTATATGTTCTATAATCTCATTATCAGACTTACACTGACAATATATAACAAACCTGTCAGCATTGATATGACTGGCAAAATCCCTGTTATCAATGCATTGTTCTATGCAGTGCCATATAGCCTTTAGTGTTTCATCTCCTTTAATAATGCCGCATATGGAATTAATAATCTTGAACTCATGAATATCCATAGATATAAGAAAACCAGGTTGTGCATAATCCCTTAGAGTCTTTTTAAAACTGGCATAATTGCTGCCTCCAGTTATATGATCCACATAAGCGATACGTTCAAGTTCACGCTGCTTTTCAGCACTAATATCTTCAAATGCTGCAACCATATGATGAAGGTCTCCAATTCCGTCTATGTTAACGAATTTAGCTCTGCAATAAGATATTCCTCCATTACGGGATATACTATAGTCATACTGGTATGAGTTTTTTATCTTGAATTGTTCACGTAAGTTATCAAGAGATGTTTCTGCAAGAGTTGTTTCTTTTTCCTCATTTACAACAGTCTTTTCTATATATTCTTTCATAAGGTCAGAATATAGAGGAATGGAACTAAGAGAGCTGTTAAGCATATTTCTTACATCTGGATTAATCTTATAAGGATATACCTGTTCTGTATCGATATCTACATAGTATACGCTGTTAAAGTTGCGTATGAGTGCATTAACAATATTATTAAGCTTGGAATCTTCTTCTATAGATTCGATAAGACCAAGAGCACATAAAGGCTTGTGATTATCATCATAATCAATAGTACATATAGAGATTCGAAAATGCTTATTTTGCAGAGAAGAGAATTTCTGGCTTACATTCGCAACGCCATTATTGATAGAATCAAACATTTTAATAAAAAGATTTTTTTCAATAATTATATTATAAAGTTCAGAGTCCTTTAAATCATCAATTTTATAAGATGTATTATTATTTCCTGAATACCTGGAAAATACAATGTTACCGCTGACTGGATAATATATAAAAATATGCTTGTTCCATTCACTAAACGCTTTCTCAATGTTAATTATTGTATTTTTATTAATAGCTTTAATTATACCCGGCTCATCCATAAACATTCCTCTCTTCTTTATAAAAACAAATAATCGTAAAAGTCCATATACATACTATAACACCTGTTTTAAAATGAGTAAATAAATATAGTTGTTAATATTTTGTGATATTAATATTTGTGACATTTATGTAATGAGTGAAAAAGAAAAGGAAACGTCTTACGAATGAATAATCATGCATAGCAGGATGAGTAAGTGCGAGAGCGGTATATAAAAAATGGGACTGTCGCACGAAGCAATATTCATACAATATATAGATAATAAATCTGTTATTAATATCTACATATTGTATAGATTATGCTTAATGCGACAGCCCCATTTTTATTTATTCTGATCAATTCTTACTAAAATAACTGAATAACAGAATTTCAGGATAGAATAAAAATAAAATCTTATAT
>JBNMGS010000376.1:0-2571 GCA_050872365.1 Lachnospira sp. | reverse complement strand
CATCTGCCATCTGTGCTGTATCCTGAATCATTCCGTTGGCAACACGTACACGCTCTACTGCATTGTCTAATGATGCGATAACAGCATTAACAATTTCGTTACCCTTTTCAATCTCATCTAAAGATACATTTATAAGATTACGTGTAGTATTAACCGCATCAGCACTCTCATTGGCAAGACCACCTATCTCACCTGCAACTACCGCAAATCCCTTACCAGCTTCACCTGCACGCGCAGCCTCGATAGAAGCATTAAGTGATAAAAGGTTAGTCTGGCTTGCTATTTCCTCAATCGCCTTGATTACGCCGACAACCTGCTTAGAAGATTCCTGAATTTTATCCATAGCCTGTCGCATGTCATTCATCTGCTTCTTACTGTCTTCCATAACCTCTGCAACTTCATTAGTATAAGCTGCTGACTTTTCAGAATTATCTCTGTTTTCCTTTACCTGCTCTGAAACAGTTGTTGCTGTAGCAAGGAGCTCCTCAATAGATGCAGCCTGTGTTTCTGTGTTCTCAGCCATATTCTGTGCTGCGTTGGCAAGGTCATCACTTCCTAATGACACCTGATTAGCACCTTCCACAATACTTGTCATAACCTCAGTCATAGACTGTGATATGTGGTTAAGTGCATCCTTTACTTTCTGGAACTCTCCGACATATGCATACTTTAATTTTACTGCAAGCTTTCCATCTGCCATAGCTGCAAGCACTCCAGATATTTCATCAATATAATCAATGTACTCTTTAAGTCTTGTTACCGTTTTTTCGATAGAATGTCCAAGCTCCCCAACCTCATCCTCTGTATGTACATTAATGTCAACATCAAAGTTACCATTAGCAAGCTCCAAGGCAGCCTCATTTAATTCTGCAAGAGGTCTTATAATCTTTCCTGTAAGTCTGTTTATAAGGAATATAATAAATGCCTCACCTATAAATATAACTATAAGAACCATTATAACTGCTCTTACAAGTGACGAGAAATACTGTCTGCTTGGAATACAGCTTAATGTTATAAATCCAGTACTTCCTATTGGTTTCATATAGCCATACTTTGTCTGTCCGCTTACCTTGTACTTTAAAAGCTGTGCAGTGTTAGAACTTACTGCTGTAGCTACATTACTGCTTATATCCATACTCTGGATAGTTGTGTCTATAAGTGATGACTGTGGATGATATAAAAATGTTCCATCACTTGCCATAAGCATTGAATAACCATTAGCACCTATCGTGTAATCACCCATCATATTAATAATAGTATCTATGGATACATCTATACCGACAACACCGACAACACTGTTAGCTGAGTCGTATATTGGTGTAACGGCACTAAGAATATTCTTTCCTGTGCTTGCAGATACATATACCTTAGTAAGCATTGTAGCACCTGTCTTAGTACATTCATACCATGCACGCGTTGTTACGTCATAATCCGCACCTGATATAGTTCCTTTTGATGTAATTGATGCACTACTGTCAAGGTCTGCAACAAATGTACCTTCAATATTCTGCGTATCAAGACCTGCTGCCTGCACCATCTTTTCAAGAACTGCTGGATAAAGAGAGTTCTCCGTCATACGCTGACCCTTGACTGTCGTAGAACATATACCTTTAATATCACTATCAAGAGCCATCTGCTCTACCATTCTTTCAAATGGTGCAAAATACTTCTCGACCTGAAGTGATACAGCTTCTGAATCCTGCTGTAACTCTGTGTTATTAGCATTAATCAGAACATTATAAACCACCGCCACAACAATTATTGTCAGTATTAACATAATTGTTATTATTGCAGCACCTATCTTTGACTGAATTTGGAATTGTATGCCCTGCTTATTGCCAAGTCTTGACTTCGCACGGCCTTCCCTTTCTGTCTGGGGCTCATTACCCGCCCCTTTACTTTTCGCCATCTTATCATATCCTCCTGTGTTAATTATGCTTTTTGATAAATGTGCATAAATCATGAACCGTGTCAGACAAAACTTAACAAATAATTACTCCTGCACTAAGCATTTTGTTAAGGCTTTAAGACATAGTACATAAACCATCCGGCAATATTTTTATTAAATATTCACGCAATAAAACAGCCCAGCTTCCAACTGAACTGCTTTCCTGATATATAAATTCATAAATACAGCCGCATGACCTTTTTATGTAATAATGTACAAGCATATACTAAGCAAAAATGTCTTTGTATACTTAACCCTTACACCATATAATCACGTTTATCAAATTATTTATTACATTATAGCACAAATAAAATATTTGTCGAATAATGTCGTACACTTTTCTATAATTTTATCGGTAATTTTTCTGTATCTCTTTAGCCATAGGTCCCAGCTGAGCGACAAGATTATTCATATCCTCAAACATAGAACTCTTTGTTGTTCCTAAGTCATTGGCACGCTCAATATGCGAAAGCACCTGCTCAAGCTGATTTTCCTCAGTGTCAAAACATTCTTTCACCTCTGAAAGCTTTTTCTCAGATGACTTTGTCACTTCACTTATCTCATCCTGCACTTCCTTAGCTCCGTCTGCTGCTTTTATTATCTGTTCAAACACACCATACGCT
>JBNMGS010000375.1:0-2573 GCA_050872365.1 Lachnospira sp. | reverse complement strand
CTGTATAAGCAAGTAAGAAAGGACCAACACCCTTTGCATCATCTTCAACAACAGGCTCTGACATATAATAATCATATGTTCCAGGTCTGTCACCTTTTCCACCAAGACCTGCTACAAGGCAGATACCACCAAGCGACATCTCTCCCTCATCAGTCTTTAAATACTTGTCACATATACCATCAATAGCCTTTTCAGCATATTTTCTATAGTTTTCTGGAAGATATCCTAATCTTACACCCTTAAGAAGAGCATATGCCATAATAGAACTTCCACTTGTTTCAAGATAGTTATCTTTCATACCGCCATAGTTAACTACCTGATACCACATTCCGCTTTCATCCTGATACTTAAGCATAGAATTCATAAGCTCAACAAATGCTTCCTCAAGCATCTTACACTCAGCATCATACTTATGATCAGAATTATCAACCTTATCAAGTGTATCAAGAAGAGCCATAGCATACCATCCACTTGCTCTTAACCAGCAGTGCTGTGAAAGTCCTGTTACCTTATCGCACCAGAATGCTTCCCTGCTGACATCAATAGCATGATAATATAATCCGTTGAGTGGATTCTTCATATTCTCTATAACATACTTAAACTGTGCAAATATATCAGGATAGTTCTTTCTGTTGTTAAACTTAGTTTCATACTCCATATAGAATGGCTGTCCCATATACATCCCATCAAGCCATACCTGATTAGGATATATATCCTTATGCCAGAAAGATCTTGCTTCGTTATTACATCTAGGCATAATCTTTATCTGTGAGTATACAAGGTCTATGGCTTTTCTGTACTTCTCTTTACCTGTGATATCATATAACTCAAATAAAGTCTTTCCAGCATTAATGTTATCAATATTCTTCTCTCCAATACTGTAACCTTCAATTGTTCCATCCTCATGAACTCTGTAATCAATAAAGTCGTCTGCAAACTTAAGATATTTTTCGTCCTTTGTCACATCATACATCTGCAATACAGCCTTTATCATGACACCATCTATATAGTTCCAGTTAGACTTAAGTCCCTGTCTGATCTTTTCTATATTCCACATAGGTGCTTCTGGTGTGCTTTTCTCGAGCAATTCATCAATGTATTTTACAATAATATCCATTGCCTTTCTCCTTAAACATTCTCAATTTAATTATAATTGTACCAACTTTTCATGGATTTTACAACATTTTTTGTTATAAAATACCAATTAACTACAGTTTTTTAACTCATCTACAGATTTACTGCTAACGATTCCTATTATCTTATGTTATAAAATCCCCCGGTACATGTATATTATACAGCTTTCTGTTGTCGAATCATGTCAAATATCAATGATATATATTATTTTATTGCTTTACTTTTGTTGCTTTATGCTGATTATTTTGCAAAGCTGCGTATCTTCGGTATACTCAATATTGACATCCATGCCTTCTGAATACCTTATAACATCTACATATTCTGACACATCAGCATCATATATGTTATCACTTCCATCTATCATAATATACATATGCGTATTTCCATCAACGACAACAGGCATTATTTTGGATATCACACCATGTATACTCTTAGTTTCCTTTGATTTAGGCAACGCTTCATCTACTATTCCATTATCTTTAAGAAGCTGTACATAGTTAGATTCACACTGGAGTACTGAATCACCAATAGCAACATTCTGGTATTTTTCTATATTAAGCATAGCATAACATTTTACAAGTCCTGCACCATCCTTTAATGCCATAAAATAAGTCGGCTGATTACTTACATTGATAATAAGCGGAAAAGTAGCTGTATACCCCAGGTTTTGTACACGTCCCTTAGCTGAAGCCATTGCAGAATATTCCTCCGCTCCTGATACTTCATAATATCTTGTTTCCATGGTTCTCTGATTCATAAGCACGAATCCTACATTTGAATTATCCTGTCCCACCGATGTAATACCTGTATACACCCACACATCATCTTCAAGTGCAATATAGTTATATCCATCTGTTGTTTTAAGACAGTCTTTCTGGCTTAACACACTGTTTATGAAGCCATGCTTAAGACTTCCATTATAATCATACAGGCCTATAAGAAGTTCTGCTGAATATACCTTATCAACCCATGTTGGAACTTCATCAACTGCATAATCCGTCATCTCTCCTGTTACTGCATTACATAACACAACTCTTCCAATCGTCTGTCCACCAAACAAACCTATATTGTACTTTTTAACAGGACACACCCAGAAAGGTGTACCATTATCATCTATCTCATAATTAATATCATCAAATATATATGTTGGATATGCAAATCTTAAATGTCTGTAGATATATCTTGAAAAATGATCTGACTTGGAATATTTTATTCCCTCTGAAAGTCTTACACATTCTGCTTCCTGTGTTGTCATATCTATTCTGATATATGCAGGGATTCCGTTCTTATGGTTCGTAAACCACTTTATAAGATTGCCATATCTTAAAGGTGTAACTCTTACTGGTTTTTCATTATAATTAATCTGTGAATACATATCATCCACTTCGTACTGCGATACCATATCAACCATAGTTCCCATAACCCTTGTTCCTATAATT
>JBNMGS010000374.1:0-2580 GCA_050872365.1 Lachnospira sp. | reverse complement strand
GTGTTTAATATAGCCTTAGTTCATTTATTATTAATATATTAACACCTTGAGTTAACTTCAAGTCAATATAAAATATCTTAAGAAATCTTTAGAATATATATTATGATTAAAGGAACAAAAAGTATCATTGATGTATGCCTGCATACAATTCAATGTATACCTTTTGACACTCATATCATATTACAATCATAATTCATCCAGGATATGAAAAAGATGGAACAGATATCCCACAATTCAGATTGTAAAATATCTCTCCATCTTTTAACATTTTATAAAATATGATTTAGCCGCTGATATACCCGGCACTTATTAAAAAATCTTCTTAACATACTGCATAATACAGCTTACTCTTCTTCCTTATTCTCAGTAATACTGATAGAAAGGTCTTCAAGCTGCTTTGCATCAACAACATCCGGTGCATTAGTAAGAAGACATGTTGCATCCTTAACCTTAGGGAATGCAATGACATCTCTTATAGAATCCCTCTTAGCCATAAGCATAACAAGTCTGTCAAGACCATATGCAAGACCAGCGTGTGGTGGTACACCATACTTGAAAGCGTCAAGTAAAAAGCCAAACTTCTCGTTAGCTACTTCATCTGTAAGACCAAGTGCCTTAAACATTCTTGACTGGACATCTGCCTGGTGGATTCTTACAGAACCGCCACCAATCTCTGTACCATTAAGTACAATATCATAAGCTTTGGCACGTACTGAACCTGGATCTGTCTCAAGCTTATCAAGATCCTCATCCATAGGCATAGTAAATGGATGGTGCATAGCTACATATCTTTCCTCTTCATCTGACCACTCAAACTGTGGGAACTCTGTTACCCAGAGGAACTTATAGTCATTCTTATCAAGAAGTCCCATCTGTCCTGCAAGCTCAACTCTCAATGCACCAAGTACATTCCATACAATCTTGTTTCTGTCTGCTGCGAAAAGTAAAAGATCTCCTGGCTTACCTTCCATAGCTGCAACAAGTGCATTCATCTCATCATCTGTCATAAACTTAGAGAATGATGATTTAAGTAAACCATCTTCATGAATAGCTATATAAGCAAGACCCTTTGCACCATAACCCTTGGCAAAATCAACAAGTGCATCTATCTTCTTACGTGGCATGCTTCCCTGTCCAGTAGCATTAATACCTCGTACTGAACCGCCATTCTCAATAGCTCCTGTAAACACACCAAAACCACAATTCTTAACTATATCTGTAACGTTCTTAAGTTCCATGCCGAATCTTAAGTCTGGCTTATCAGAACCGAATCTGTCCATAGCCTCCTGCCATGTCATACGCTGGATAGGAAGCTTGACATCTACATCTAACACTTCCTTAAAAAGATATGCTAAAAGTCTTTCATTAACATCAATTACATCATCAACATCAACAAATGATAACTCCATATCAATCTGTGTGAACTCCGGCTGTCTGTCTGCTCTTAAGTCTTCATCCCTGAAACATCTTGCAATCTGCATATATCTGTCATAACCAGAACACATAAGCATCTGCTTAAAAAGCTGAGGTGACTGTGGAAGTGCATAGAACTTACCAGGATGAATACGGCTTGGTACAAGGTAATCCCTGGCTCCTTCCGGTGTTGACTTAGTAAGCATAGGTGTCTCTATTTCAAGGAATCCTTCCTTTGCAAGAAATGCCCTTGTAAGAGTTGCAACCTTACTTCTCATGATAATATTAGACTGGATATCAGGTCTTCTTAAATCTAAACATCTATACTTAAGTCTGATATCTTCCTTAGTGTTAATATTCTCCTCAATAGGAAATGGAGGTGTTTCTGACTCTGACAGAATTCTTAAGGATTCTGCTGCTATCTCAATATCACCGGTCTTAAGATTCTCATTAACTGCACCACTTCTTTTAACTACCTTACCAACTACTGCTATAACGAACTCGTTTCTTAATGTATAGGCCTTATCAAAGCCTTCCTTACCAACTATATTCTCATCAAAAAGTATCTGTAAGATACCGCTTCTATCTCTTAAATCAACGAATATAAGTGAACCAAGATTACGTCTCTTGGCTACCCAACCCATAACTGTAACAGTGCTTCCTATATCAGCACCTGACACTTCTGTACATCTGTGTGTTCTTTTTAAGCCAACCATTGACTCTGCCATCATTAATACCTCATTCCTGTAAATATTTAATAAAATATACCTATTAATGCCACACCCGCTCTATAAAAACCAGTTTTAAACATTAATATAATGTATACATTCATTATTAAAACCTGACACCTATAACCAGATTACTCTAAATACTGAGTATATCACTTATATCAAGATCATCAATATCTATTCTGCTGTTTTTTATAAGCTCAAGTGTTGACTCTTCATGAATAAGTCTTTGAAATAATATAAAGACTTTCATATCGAGGTTCTTCACTTCATCTATCATAATAGAAACAGCTGTATCTATATCAAATGCCTTTCTATAAGGTCTGTCTGATATAAGAGCAGCGAATTCATCAGTAACCTTAAGAATCCTTGCTCCTATCGGTATATCTTCTCCCACAAGTCCATTCGGATATCCACTTCCATCGTAACACTCATGGTG
>JBNMGS010000373.1:0-2582 GCA_050872365.1 Lachnospira sp. | reverse complement strand
GTGTCAAGGATCATCAGACCCGTTAAGGTGAGCAGTGTGAGCTGTTTATGAATAAAGGTGGTAACACGGAGCGTATGCTTTCGTCCTTTAACAAGGATGAAAGACATGCTCCTTTTTTGTTATTTTAATATGGGTTGATGATTAGTGGAATTGTCAGAGAAATATATTAATAACTCTGACAAAATTATAATGATGTGAGTGTCAAAAGTAAGTTTTGCCCCTCATATCATAATATTATTAAAAATAATGAAGTAAAAGAACAGGAGAACAGAAATGGCAGAAATGACAGTTTATGACGAGTTAGTTGCAAGAGGACTTATCGCACAGGTAACAGATGAAGAGCTAATTAAGGATTTGATTAATAATGGAAAGGCTACTTTCTACATTGGATTTGACCCAACAGCAGACAGTCTTCATGTAGGACATTTTATGGCACTTTGCTTTATGAAAAGACTTCAAATGGCAGGTAACAAGCCTATAGCTTTAGTTGGTGGCGGTACAGGTATGATTGGTGATCCATCAGGTAAGACAGATATGAGAAAGATGCTTACACCAGAGCAGATTGAGCATAACTGTGAATGCTTCAAGAAGCAGATGAGCAAGTTTATTGATTTTTCAGATGACAAGGCATTATTTGTAAATAACGCAGACTGGCTTTTAAAGCTTAACTATGTCGATCTTTTAAGAGAGGTTGGAGCATGTTTCTCAGTTAATAATATGTTAAGAGCTGAGTGCTATAAGCAGAGAATGGAAAGAGGTCTTACATTCCTAGAATTTAATTACATGATTATGCAGAGCTACGATTTCTATATGTTATACCAGAAATATGGCTGTAACCTTCAGTTTGGTGGTGATGATCAGTGGAGTAATATGCTTGGAGGTACAGAACTTATAAGAAGAAAGCTTGGTAAGGATGCATCAGCCATGACAATAACACTTCTTCTTAATTCAGAAGGCAAGAAGATGGGTAAGACAGTAAGTGGTGCTGTATGGCTTGACCCTGAGAAGACTTCTCCATATGAGTTCTATCAGTATTGGAGAAATGTAGCTGATGCAGATGTATTAAAGTGTATCCGTATGCTTACATTCTTACCACTTGAACAGATTGATGAGATGGATAAGTGGGAAGGCGCGCAGCTTAATAAAGCTAAGGAAATCCTTGCATTTGAACTTACAAAGATGGTTCATGGTGAGGAAGAAGCTAAGAAGGCAGAAGAAACTGCCAAAGCTATATTTACATCAGGTGATGCTGCTAATATGGCAACTGTTAAGCTTGAAGATGATGCATTTACAGATGGAAGCATTGATATCATATCATTAATTCATGCAGCAGGTCTTGCAGCTACTAAGTCAGAGGCAAGAAGAGTTGTTACACAGGGTGGTGCTTCTGTTGCAGGTGAGAAAGTATCTGATATCAGCAAAAGATTTGATAAGGATTTCTTTGCTGGTGATGGCGTTGTTGTTAAGAAGGGTAAGAAATCATTCATAAAGGTGCAGGCATAGTATTGCAGAATTTTCAGAGCTGGCAGTATTAAGATTGATATGGTGATTTAACGTTAAGATTATTAGGATTAATGTAATGTCTAATATTGTTAAGATAATCGTTGGTTATTATTAATACTGCCGTTCTGGATAATTAAAGAACGGGGATAATTATGAAAAAAAGTGAAATTACCTTTATAAGACTTATGAGTCTTATAGGAATTATGGTTCTTAATCTTGTACTTTTGCTGGTGTTTGCCAGAGAACATGTGTTCCAGAATATTCTAAACAAGATGAATAGTAATGTATATGCTGGACAGTCGTTGGATACTTCTATATATAACTATTATTACTACGCCGGATTAGGAAATATATATAAGATAATATTTCCAGTTACAATATTTTTACTAGCTGCTGCATCAGTAGCTGTATATAGAAAAATCAGTATGGCAGGAAGAGTGGCTATAGCAGCTAATATATGTTCACTTATAACGGGCGTATATCTTTTATTTGCAAGGATAGGAGAAGGTTCAACAGGAATTATAAGATTTGTCAACAGCTTTTATATGGATAAAACAGAGATAGGACAGATAGAAAAAGTTCATCTTATGAGCAGGATTCCTGTTGCATATATTATAATTATCATTCTTTCCCTGCTTGGACTTGCAATGGTAAAGAGTAGTAACATAAACCATATTAAGGTGTATAATGATAAAAATGTGGTTAACAATGCAGTTATATATATATTTCCTGCGCTTTGTGGCTTTATAGTACTCGAAATCATAAGAAATCTTATATTATCAAGGCTTGTAACAGCAGCGACTGATGAGAATTTAAGAACAGTTGCAGCTTATATTAATGATTATTATATAGGAAGTAAGATGTTCTTTAACTGGTCATGGCTTATACTGTTTACAATAGTTACTTGTGCAGCGATATTATTAAAGTCAATACACAGGTTAAGCGTAAAAAGCAGGATTGCAATAGAAATAACCGTGCCATCAGTAATAGTTATTATTATGTCGGTTATATACTGGTTGAATCCGCCATCATTATTTGGTTATCTTACAACAGATAATACGATATGTGATATGACAGAG
>JBNMGS010000372.1:0-2583 GCA_050872365.1 Lachnospira sp. | reverse complement strand
GTTACTGATAGTCCATATATATTAAGACCCTTATATGCAGCTGCTGCATCATCTGCTTTATAATCATTAATATAATATATTCCTGCTTTTTCTATTGAAAATGTTGTTACTGGTGTTTCACCGGCTATTATATTCTCTGACTTTGCAACAAGTTCTCCGGCCTCATTATATAAACCTATAACTGTATAATTTCCTTCATCTTTTTTTCCACCGCTTGCTATTCCATAAACCTTAACGCTTGCTGTAGAATTAGGACTTATTGTGAATGAAATTGATCTTTCTGTTATATTACCTTGATTACCTGAACCCATCTTGATAACCTGATCAATTTTTGTATCATCACTAAATGTCTTTACCTTTGAATCTGTTGTTACAGATTTACTATCTGTAGCCTTAATTGTAAAATAATCGCTGTCTCCTGCTTTTACATCTGATGTTATTTTTGATGCCAACTGTGCATCTTTTAACACATATGTTTTTGATTCGGCAGCTTTGACATTCTTTACTGCTGTAAACCCTGTAGGAATTAATCCAACAAGCATTAAAGCAGCCATAACCAACGCCATTATTCTGCGTTTTGTCTGTCTCTTCATAACTTACCTCCTAATATATTACGGAATACCCGTTGTGTCCGGTGAAGTCATCTCAACCGAACTTTGCTCTTAGTATCTCATTTTTATCCACAAAAATCAATTGATTTTTGGATATTTTCCACATTTTCGGCGGTATAACCAGTTTTATTTTATATAATTTGTACAAAAGTAATGAAAATTATATGAAAAAGCTCTTAAATTTCTGTTGTATACCGGTACAACTGCAATTTAAGAGCTTATAATATGTTATATTCTAATTCCATAAAGAATCTTTAGCTGGATTCCTAACTTTATTATTGAATCTTCTTCGCCTTCTGTATCCATGCATATCCATATGCTATATATGTCCTTTAGGTCATCATAATTCGACTTGATGAATTCTACATTTTTCTGTGATAATACCATTCCTGCCATATAATATGCTATTCTTGATTCTGTATAATATCCAAGCTTGCTATATGATGTACTCTTCTGTGCCTCTTACATTTATAAGAAATTTTATTGTTCTGTTTTTATAATAATAATGAGCTATCCTGGAAACGGAATGCATTATATATAATCTACGCCAGCGACCCTCTCTTTAGCCACTTGCCACTAACAAACCTTATGACAAAGCAGACAGATCTTGCTGCCCAGTCAACAAACATTCCTATCCATACACCAAGCACTCCCATTCCAAGCACAACTCCGAATATATAGCTGCTGCCGACACGAAACAGCCACATAGAAACTATACTTACTGTCATAGTGTACTTTACATCTCCCGATGCTCTCAAAGGATTAGAAAGCGTAAACGAAAGTGGCCATATAAAGAGTGAAACCACATTAAAACATCTTAATATAGTAACAGTAATATGCGTTGCCTCTGGGGAGAGATGAAACCATGAAGCTATGAAGCCTGCAACGAAAAACAGTGGTACATTACAAGCCCAGTCACCAAGGTATGACCACCAGAGAACTTTCTTTGTATACATTTTTGCCTGATCCTTCTTACCAGCTCCAATACACTGTCCAACAACCGTGATAAGTGCAAGCCCCATAGATGATGCAGGAATATTAGCAAAATCAATAACGGTATATCCAACCGAATTAGCTGCTGTAGCTGCTGTACCAAATGTGGCAACCATGCTTACAACCATGAGCTTACCAATCTGGAACATGCCATTTTCTATGCCTGATGGGATACCGATTGTAAGAATCTTCTTTATATACATCCAGTCTGGAATAAAGTACTTTATATGATCTATTCTTATAGGATTAGTCTTACCACATACAAGTACTGACATGACGATACCTGCTGCCACACGGCTTAATGCTGTCGATAACGCTACTCCTGCCACACTCAATTTGAACACGAATACAAATAGTGCATTGCCAGCTACATTTATGACATTCATAAGTATGCTTATATTCATGCTTACCTTACTGTTACCCACACTTCTGAATATCGCAGCTCCTGCATTATACATACCTAAGAAAGGATATGAAAGGGCTGTTATCACAAAATATAACACTGCACAATCCATAACTGAATCTTCTACTGTTCCGAATATCACCTTAAGCAAAGGTCTGGTAAATGATATTGAAAATGCGGTCATTATAACTGAAAATATTAACAAAACTGTTTCAAGCTGCGCGCCTGATTTTCTTGACTCATCATCCTTACCCTTACCGATATACTGGCTGCACACAACAGCGCCACCTGTTGCGAACGCGGCCATAACCTGGATGATAAGTCTATTGATATTGTCAACAAGTGCAACTCCTGCTACTGCTGCCTCTCCTGACTGGGACACCATAAGTGTATCAACAAGCCCCACAAGAACTGCTAATAACTGTTCAAACATAAGTGGTATTATAAGTTTTCTTAAATCTTTACCGCTAAATAACATATATATACTCCATTATCCTGTATTTGTTTTAATTACTATAATTATTTTAATATTATTTTAGTATCTACGTGATTATTTTATTGCTATCTAATTATCTT
>JBNMGS010000371.1:0-2588 GCA_050872365.1 Lachnospira sp. | reverse complement strand
TCTTAGAAATATCCAATCAGTTTTCTGGTGACTGGAGCCTTATTCTTAAAATACCTCACAAGCCTCATGGCGTTCGTTTGTCAATAAAAATAAACTGTGTTAAACAGTAATTATATATTATAAGCCATGAAATGCCGTAAAGCCTTTATAATTCACATTAAGATTCAACATTTTTTATTACAACATCTCTATAAAACATTTTAAGAATATTTTCATAATCCATAGTTTCTGACATTTTTCTTACCGCATTCTGGCTCATCCCTATTCCATGTCCGTAACCACCACCATATATCCTGTATGCCGTTACAGATTTATTATCAGTTTCGCTATGCACCGGTTTTATTGATATGAACGCACTCGGTAATATATCATAATTAACCGTACCTGACTGCGTATTTATAACCAGCTTGTTACTTCCTAATACAGTTCTTATTGTATTTTCACCCACAATCACACATTCACAAGCACTACCCTTAATTAAAATCTCACTTGCTATTCCTCCACAGCCTCTTTTAACGACTTCTAAAGATTGAACTTTTCCGACATTACTGACGTTGGCATGCTCTTTTTTACCATTCTGGTCATAAATGTATACATTTGATTTGGCTGATGCATAAGCAATTTGGGAATTAATATTATCTGATATATCCTTTATACTTATCGTTGTATTCCACCTGTAAAGAGGGAATTCACTGTCATAATCATCACTATGTATTTCTGTTATGTATTGTTCAAAACTTGTATCATCTTTCATGTTAATATCAGAATCACTGCTGCTTATATGTACAGAACCATACATAGGATAACTCTTATCATCACTCCCCCATGCACATACATCTGTTGAATACCCACAGGATGTCGAATAATAATATGTCTTTACTAATTCTCCATTACAATAAACAGCTTTTCCTCTCGTCTGCTCTACTGCAATGTCTGCATCATCATTTCTATTGGTATTGTTGTACACCTGGAACGAAACACTATCATCAACGTGTGCTCCATATTCACCATAATAGTTATTCTCAAGCTGTGTATAGGCATAACTTCTTGCACATACTGCCTGGCATTTAAGTGCGTTAATACCATATGATACTGGCATTTCACTTGGAACAACATATTTAAGATACTCTTCTATATCCACCTCATTAACAACAGCTATTCCTTCATCATATAATGCAAGTTCTATCTGACCTTCATACCATGGATATCCCTGTCCTCTTTTTATTGAATCTATACGTATACTTCCATTGTCAGTATATAGTTTAATTCTTCCCGACATCAGTCTTTCATCTGATTTATCTATAACAATATGCTCTCCTGCCGGCACATCTGTTATAGTATCGTTATACAACATATGAATAGTCACATCTGAATCAACTTCCACACAATCATGAAAAAGCTGTTTATAACCTGTTGTCTTAAGCATAACTCTTATGTTAGTCTTAACAAGCTTTCTTCCTTTTACTGCTCCGCATATTCTCCCCTGTGCAACAACAAAATCCTCGAGCGAATATCCGACAATAACCGTATCATAGCCACTTATTTTATCACCATCAGTAATATCATATATCATAAAATTATCATCAACAGGAATCTTTCCATATCCGTCAATTTCTATAAAATTCTCACTCACAGAAAGAACTTTCCCACTTATAACGTCACTTTTAATATCTATTTCTTTAAGTTTACCTGCACTTATATTGATATTGGCAAGACTATTTTCAACGAATCCATCCACCTTACGTACTTTATATTTTTTCGTAATGCCATATATATTGATAGTTACATAGCCATCTTCATACGATTTAAGCAGTACATTTTCATAACTGACATCTCCAGATTTCTTATCAACTACACACAAAAGACGATCTGCTCTTGTTATTGCTTCTATTGTTGTATCTATATACGGATGAATTATAATTCCGTCATATATATAACTGCCTTCTGTTGTATACACCTTCCATTCCTCATTTATTGTATCCAAAGGAAGACCCACTATACCTAACTTTCTTGTCTTAATTTCACTGCCATATTTAAAATACATACAAAGGCTCTTAAAACAACATATAAATGTATCTTTTCTTATTAATCTATTATCGTTTTCTATAGATTTATATGAATCTATTCCACACTGCTCAAAACAATTATCTGGTGCATTCAATCTTGAAGCAAGAATGCTTATATCTTTATATTTTACATAACCGTTAGGATTATCTGCATTCATATATGAATTGATATTAACATATTCCATATAAGGCCTGTACCACTCTTCATCATTTGCAAAACTGTCACAATCATCTACCTGTGCATACGCAATCATTCTAGCTGCAAATGCATATGTAATATATTCGGATTTTCCATTATCAGTCAGATATGTTCTTATAATAACTGACAGTACAGCCAGCACAATTACTATAATGCCATATACTATAATATTCTTTTTTCTTACAACTACAGTCTTTACCATTTCAGAAAATATACCTTTCATGTTGATAACAAGCTATCGCTCCTTGTATCATCATAATATATATGCTGAAAAGACTGCTGATATTACTAAAAATTAAAAAAGCTGCAAGCCAACTTATAGC
>JBNMGS010000370.1:0-2590 GCA_050872365.1 Lachnospira sp. | reverse complement strand
GTATAACAATAGTATAACCTATTATTATAGAGATAATGAAAAAAGAATTAATCTAAAAAAAACTTATACCATTTCGGATAATTGGTTATCTAAGATGCTTATACATAAAGAAGAAATAGAAACAATAGGAACTAATACAACCATATATGGACCTTATACTTGGCTACCAGCGGGAAAATATAAAGTTACATTTGATTTTACAGAGGAGGGTGGCAGTGCCTTTGAATATTGGGATGTATGTGTTAATTTTGGCAATAATGTTATGGATAAACAAAAATGGAGTTCCATAGGTGATGTTACGATTACAGGTACAGGCGCTAGTGTTCAAAGTCCTCATTATTGGAGGGACAGCAGAAATATGCCGCATTTAGAATATTATGTAAATACCACGGGTGATGCGGCTGACTATGAGCTTAGATTGTATTTTACCAATAATCAGGGTTATGATTTGCCAACAGGTGGTTCTGATAATATGGATGCAAAAAAAGCTTTCTTGCAAAGTGTAAAGATAGAAGCCGTAGAGGCTAATACTATTTATGCTTTTGATAGTGAAACAGATGCAATATCTAACGCAAATGGAAAAGAGCTTACAAAAACATATTGGGGGCAGATAAGAAGCAATGTATCAGTACCAACAAAAGATGGATATACATTCATGGGGTGGTATGGATATAGATATGCTGTTAATAATGATTCTGATAGAAAAACACTTAAATTTGGTACCGACCAAGATAAGGAAAAGATAAAATTATGGAACGCAGACGGAACTCCTGCCATAGATACAGAAGTAAGTTATTATGATTATAGTGTATGGGCGGAATGGAAACAGAATAATCTTGAATTTAATGCCAATGAAGGAGATTTGAAGTATCCGGGTGACAATATAAATAATCCAAATGGAAATAGAACGAATGTTGTACATCCTACGTGGCTTGAGAGTTCTTATTGCTATATGAATGGCGATATTCCAACAAGAAAAGGTTATATATTCAATGGCTGGTTTAGGTATCATGATGATGGTAACTGGTGGGAAAAAATATATGATGCGGATGGTATTGCTGTAAAAGAGGATACTAGCTGCTTCTGGTATTGGAATGGTAATTATGCCTGGCATAGTACTGATTATGTAACATTATATGCTAACTGGCTGCCGGATTATAATCTTAAGGTTGATGGAGATGAGGGGGTAT
Organism: Lachnospira sp.; assembly: GCA_050872365.1. Taxonomy (GTDB): domain Bacteria; phylum Bacillota; class Clostridia; order Lachnospirales; family Lachnospiraceae; genus Lachnospira. Next base: position 1,400 of record JBNMGS010000370.1, on the reverse strand, counting down.
ATAAGGTAACAGGTAAAGATATGGATGGTAATGATATTACAATAGAAAATGGGAAACAGTACTCATATCATTACAGCCAGTCGGCACCAACATACATATATCTAAAAGAAGGTTATGAAATAGATTATATTGTAGAAACTTCCAATAATAATATGTATTGGGATGATACAACGTATAATTCTTTACTTGACAGATATGAGAATAGCTGGATTATGAATTATGACAGAGCTATCTATATTCATACAAAACCAATAAATTATAAAATAACCTACAATCTTGATGGAGGAAGTGTAATTGCAGATAATAGAACAACTTATACAATAAAAGATGAATTTACGCTTATTAATCCGATAAAACAGGGATATGTATTTAGTGGATGGAGTGGTACAGAACTTTCTGGAGATGTGAATACAACGGTAACAATTAGGATGGGTTCAGTAGGAGATAGAAATTATACGGCTCACTGGATTGAAGAAGTTGCACCCCAACCCTTCCTTAAAACATCCTCACAAAAAGGAATATCCACAACAAACTATGAAGCCGGAGAGCACATAGAGGCTGGCACAGTAGTTACTGTAAAAGCAGAAGTTAAAAAAGGTTATAAGTTTAAGTGCTGGGCAGATACAGACGGAAATGTGGTATCAACGGATGTGGAATATACATTTACAATGCCAGATGAAGATGTCAGCCTGCTGGCATATGCAAAGCAGAAAAATGCTGACATAATTATAACAAAGGCTTCATCAACGATGTACAATGATACACTTATAAAGCGTGTTGAGGGTGATGATAAGTGGTATGATGAAGTTGGGAAGTATGGAATAGATGTTTTAAAGGAATACAGCTATGATAAGTGTGTTCAGGTGTGGCAGATAAACAGCGACAGAGAGATTAAAAGGATTAAATAGTAACAAAGAATAATATAAGAATATAAAAATGCAGATTCTGGCTGTAAATTTTGGCGTTAAAATGATTAATCTGACCTTATAAATAAATATCAGACTGGTACTTTTAATAATACCTGATATGCATTATCATATGTGGCTATAAGACAGAGGCAGTCTTATAAAGCAACAAGGATATGCAAAGGAGGTAAGTATTTTATATGCAGATATATTTATTATACGATATTGATATCAGATGAAGATGTCATAATCAGGTTGTCTGCACGATAAAATATGAAAGTTTATGAAAGAAAAAAAGAATGGTATTATTCAGGCTGTGGTAGGTTTAATTATACTTATCATTGGTATTGTGTTATGTGTCAACACATATGTTGTTAAAGGAAATAAAGCGTATGCATTTTCGTTATTAGCAGCTATTATAGGCGCTGTTGTACTTATATCTGGAATTTACAGTATGTTTTCAACAAAGGAAAAGAAGCCTATAGATGCAAAGGT
>JBNMGS010000369.1:0-2606 GCA_050872365.1 Lachnospira sp. | reverse complement strand
GATATAGTGTATACATTATCAGCGGGAATAATTGATACAAAAGATATAACTCTTGAAGAGGAAGATTATATTAAAGTATCAGAATTTGCCTTAAAAACTGCAAAGGATAATGGGAGAAACAATTATTATATATATAATGCAGCTGATTTTTGCAGGTATAAAAGAAAAAGATATATAAGTAAGGCTCTTCATAATGCTGTTAATGATGGATTTAAAGGTTTTGAGGTGTTTTATCAGCCATTGGTTGCTGCAGAAACATATATGCTTACAGGTGCAGAAGCACTTATGAGATTTTCCATGAAAAAGGAAGGTACGCAGGAGAAAGAATTCATTTCACCGGTGGAGTTTATTCCTATTCTTGAAGAAAACGGATTAATAATACCTGTTGGCCGGTGGATTCTTGAACAGTCAGCAAAACAATGCAGTATATGGAACGGACAGGTTAAAGGTTTTAGGGTTAATATTAATGTATCGTATGTACAGGTCATGAACAGTGATGTGTTTTCTGATATAATGGCGGTTATAGATAAGTATTCACTTGAACCGTCATGTATAGGAATTGAACTTACAGAAAGCGGATATCTGGATTCTAATACACATTTTAATAATTTGTGGCAAAGACTGAAGGATAACGGAGTATATGTTATTCTAGATGATTTTGGAACAGGATATTCCAATCTTCATTGCTTAAGTGACCTTAAGCCTGATTATATAAAAATAGACAGGTCCTTTACATTAAAGGCACTTAAGAATAAATATGATTATGAGCTCATGACATATATTATAGATATGGCACATATGCTTGGACTTAAGCTATGCATAGAGGGAGTTGAAACTTCGGATGATTTAAGAGCATTAAGAAAACTCGGTGCAGATTATATACAGGGATATCTTTTTGGAAAACCATACCCAGCAGAACATTTTGAAAAAAGATATGTTGATTCAGACACTGCTTTGTCACGTGAAATATAATCACAAAGAGTTTTGATTATAATAATGGTTAATTAAAATTGGTATAGTATAATATTACATAAGAAATATTCTGTTAATTCAAAAAAATTAAAAACAAGGATAAAGGAACTATTTAGAAACGGAGGAATTGAAATTATGGATAATAAAGCAGATATTAGTAAAAAACTTATATTAGCATCAGTAGCGTTTTTTGTTCCATTGCTTGTTGCAATGATTATTATTTTTGTACTTTTAAATAATAATGTTATTGGAGTTTTACCTGCATTTATAATAATGCTTATAGTATTTGGCATAGTTCTTTTTATGATTATTAATCTTATAAGAAGCCTTATTATTCCTGTAAGGGTGGCAATAACAGGTGTTTCATCAGATGATAAGGGTAATGAAAAGGTGGCAGAAAAGATTGACAAGTTATCTAAAAGAAATGATGATGTTGGCGAAATGGTACGCAATATCCAGAGCACATTTGGAGGATTTACTAGTACAATTGCTGCTATAAGAAAGGCAACAGTTGAACTTGAACAGGTATCAGATGATTTTGTAAAAATGTTCGACTCAATGCAGGAGGTAGTTAATAATACGAATTCTGCAGTTGATACAATTGCCGGAAATACTACGGTCCAGGCGGATAAAGTTGATAATATAAAGATTAAAACAGATGCTATCAGCAATGCTGTAGACAACATACATAAGAATATTGAAGGACTTAAAGAAAGTGTTGATACAGTTACTGAATGCAGTGATAAGGCTACTGATATTATGAAAGAGCTTATAAAGATTAGTGAAGAAAGTGGCAGTGCCATGGACGAAGTTGGAAAAGAAACAGAACGTACTAATGAATCAGCACAGGAAATCAGAAAAGTTACAGAGATAATAGCAGGTATATCTAACCAGACTAATCTGCTTGCACTTAATGCAAGTATAGAAGCAGCAAGGGCAGGTGAGAATGGAAAGGGCTTTGCTGTTGTAGCAGAACAGATAAGAGAACTTGCTGATCAGTCAAGAGAGTCTACAGAGCATATTAACCAGATTGTCAATGGACTTATAGAAAATTCCAATATAAGTGTTGAAACCGCAAAGAATGTATCAGAAGCATTTAAGAAGCAGGATGCCAAGATAAAAGATACAGAGGCAATATTCAGCACCCTTAATTCTGAGATTAACCGTGTAGGAAATGCAATAGGTGGTATTGCAGGTGAAGTTGATGATCTTGAATCTCATAAGAACAATATTGAATCAGGAGTAGATAATCTTGCAGAATTTGCAGAACAGAATGCCCAAGGTGGAGAAATAACAAGGAATAATATGAAGAACCTTGAAGATGTTATGGCTAATTGCAAAACATCTACTGATAGAATTGTTAATGTATCTAATGAACTGGTAACAGAGATAAAGAATTTCAGGAATAAAAAGTTTTAAAATATTGTTGTTTAGCACACATTCGGTTGGCGAACGGACGACATCATATATGAGAAAAGCAAGTGTGCATACATAGGCGATGCCAGAAGATTCAATCGGATATTTCTAAGACTTTTCATATAAGTAATGGCTACTGCCGCTACCGTTCGATACGGGACATCCGTGTCCCATATCGAACTTCCACAGACATCCGTGTCTGTGGATAGCTGGGTAGT
>JBNMGS010000368.1:0-2615 GCA_050872365.1 Lachnospira sp. | reverse complement strand
TCTATATATCAAACGGCGTGTTGGATTGGAGTTACACAGGACTTGCGAATAACGAGTATGGCTGGTTCTATATATCAAATGGTGTGTTGAATTGGAGTTACACAGGACTTGCGAATAACGAGTATGGCTGGTTTTATGTATCAAATGGTGTAGCAGTCTTCCAATGAGAGTGATGACTAAAACAACAATCAGAACAGCAGCGTTTATATTAGCGGAGTCGATTATGTTTATAATAATAATCTTAATGTTGATAGTGCAGTTATAACAATAACAATAAAATAGAACACCCTTTAGAAGTTGCAGGCAAAGTAAAATTTGCCTGCAATTTCTGTTGTATGTGCTATACTGTATGTAGTGAGCCGTGTCAGCTTTCTTGGACTTGCACGGCGAGGGATAAAAAGACTAAAGTGAAAGAAAAGAGGTGTGCGTTATGAACAGCAGAGAAGAAGCATTAGAATACGGATTATCATTTCCAGACACATATGTAGAAACACCATTTCATGATACTAACTGGCAGCTTGTAAGGGTTAAGGAAAGTAAGAAAGCATTTTTGTGGACATATGAAAAAGACGGGTATATTAATCTTAATGTAAAGGCTGACCGTGAGTGGCGTGATTACTGGCGAAGTGCTTTCAAGTCGGTTATTCCGGGATATCACCAGAATAAGGAACACTGGAATACAATCATACTTGATGGTTCAGTGCCGGATGATGCCATAAAGACAATGATTAGGGAAAGCTATGAGCTGGTTACTGATAATCCCACCAGGAGGATATACGAAGCAGTAAAAAAGATACCAAAGGGCAGTGTTGCCACTTATGGACAGATAGCGGAGCTTGCAGGTAATAAAGGAATGGCAAGGGCTGTTGGCAATGCTCTTCATAAGAACCCCGACCCTGATAATATACCATGCTACAGGGTCGTTAATTCAAAGGGAGAACTGTCTGGTGCATTTGCTTTTGGCGGCGCGAACAGACAGGAAAACTTACTTAAGGCAGACGGAATAGAGGTTGTGAATGGGAAAGTAGACCTTAAAGTATATGGAATAAAGTTTTAATAAGATTTTTTTAATGTATCAATCAGCTTCTTTGCGGCTATACTTAAAGGTCTTCCTTTATCCCATACAAGGCATACTTCACGCTCAGGAAGAGGTTCCACAAGTCTTATGGGATGTATTGAACCTCCTGTAATAGCTGTTGCACACAGATCCTCCGGATAAAATCCGATTCCAAGGTTATGTTCAACCATAGGAAGTATCTGGTCAGTCGTTGCAGCCTCCATATCAGGTGCAAACTGCAGATGGTGGTTAAGGAAGAATTCAATATAAAGGTTTCTTGTTGCAGTATCATTTCCAAGGCATATGAAAGGAATATTATTAAGGTCATGCAGGCTTTGCATCTTTGATGCGAGGTCTGCATATTTAGTTCCACCAATAAGAAGTTCCCTGAATGAATATAGCGATTCCTTATGAAAGTTTTTTGGTATAGCTACAGGCGTAGTGACAACAGATATGTCAGCCAGTCCATTTTCAAGAGCCGATATTGCCTGTGGAGATGAGTGATTAGATATTTTTAGTCTGACGTGAGGATAAGATTCATGGAATGTCTCAAGCCGGTCTAATAATATAAGTCTTAGTGCAGTTTCACTTGCGCCAATATTGATAAGTCCGCGTTCAAGACCTTTATCTTTTGCAAGCTCACATTCACCTGCTGAAAACTGTTCACATCCGGCGGCAACATGCTCGTATAATCTCTCACCCTCTGGTGTAAGCGTAATTCCCCTGTTAGAACGTATAAATAGCTTGCAGCCTATCTCACTTTCAAGATTATTCATGCAGCGTGTTATATTAGGCTGGTTGTTATCAAGCATTTCAGCAGCCTTGGTGAAGCTTTTATACTGTGCAACATAATAAAATATCCTGTAATAATCGTAACTTATCATATATACCTCTTTTCTTTAATATCTTGCTTTATATAGTTTATGTGTATTAGAAACAATATATATTGTTAGAACATAATGATGTTTTGAAATATAGTATAAGTGTTTTTTTATTATCTAAAAAATGTGTAATTTATACAATCATGTAACATCTAAAATTTAATAAAAGCTGTATTTTACGACTTCTGATCAAGTAACCCTTACATTATAACATATGATTATAATATAACAGACATATTAAATATATGTTTTACATCTTATTTAACGCAAAGTATAATGCCTTTGGTATGAAAAATCAAGAGTATCACGGATGTTTTTCCGGGGTAGCTTATAAATGAAAGGGAGGCAGTGTGTATGTTAAAAGCAGTAGTAGGTATTAACTGGGGAGACGAAGGCAAGGGGCGTATAGTAGAACTTATGAGTGAGAAAGCTGATTATGTAGTGCGTTATCAGGGAGGAAATAATGCTGGACATACAGTTGTTACACAGGAGGGAAAGTATGTACTTAATCTTCTTCCATCAGGAATCCTTCACCCGGATGTAGTGTGTGTACTTGGAAATGGCATGGTTATAGATCTTGATCATCTTCGCCATGAAATATCTATGATGCAGCAGATGAATGTTAAGATAACACCGGACAATCTTAAAATATCAGATAAAGCTACAATATGTATGCC
>JBNMGS010000367.1:0-2620 GCA_050872365.1 Lachnospira sp. | reverse complement strand
TATCTGACATATGCTTATCTTCTATACGTACCAGCGAATATGTTTCCATACAGAATCTCACTATTACACATATCGCTGCTGATGCACTTATATGATATATCGCATTGGTTATAATCAGGCATATGTTCTGACTCTTCATATATATGATAACCAATATGCAGATTGGGATTATATACAGGTAATATCTGTTATTCAACAGGAAATCAAGATAACTTACTGTATCTGCCACTGTTGCTACAATAATACCTGTATACTGTATATATGTATATTCTGTTGCTGCTATATGCAGTTTTTTTAGATACTCCATGTATATAATGATATCTAATACACTGGCTAATATACTTAGCATATATATGTTAGATGTTGTCATTCTACCACATTCTCCTGCTTCTTCCTCTTGCTGATGTTATATACTGTGCATAATCAGTCATGAAATCATTGTATCTGCCACGCCCAAGGTTCAGCTGTATCTCTTCTTCCCCTATTCTCTTTCTGCACCACACTGATGATTTATCTACACGGCTTATATATCTGTAATTAACTATACATCCACTCCTCGTCTTTCCGAATATAAGCATTGGCAGTTCTTTATATACATCATTAATCTTTCCGTAGAATGTATATTCGTTATCTGTTGTAACAACTTTAATAACTCTCTTTGCTGATTCCATATACACAATGTCATCATAGTATACACTCATTGTCTGTCTGTTACAGCTAAATACCAGTTTCTCTTCCGCAGCGTACATTATCTGTTCAAGCTGTGTCACTATCTTATCTACCTTATCTTCTTTGACCGGCTTGACTATATAATTAAATGCATGCACATCGAAAGCTGCTGACATATAATCTGTATGGCTTGTTGTGAATATTATTACAGAATTAATATCATATCCTTTAATATACCTTGCAAGTTCAACTCCATTATCATTTCCAAGTTCTATATCAAGAAAATATACATCATATTTAGCATTCTCAAGACCCCGTTTCATATCTTCTGCACTAAGATATACATCTATGGAATTCTCATAATTGGCTATTTCAAATCTTTTCTTTAGCATCTTTTCAAGTGCTCCTGCCTGGAGACTATCGTCTTCACATATAGCTATCTTCATCTGAAAGATTATCCTTTCCGTTCATTAATAGCGCATGAAAAGAAATGTAAATCTTCGCTTTCTTTCACGCACTCTACAGTATCATCTTGATTATTAGGTTGTTGTTATATACAAACTCAAGAAAACTGTTGGCATGTATCTGTGCAAGCAGATCCGCTGCCCATGAACTATTTCCTGCTGCCGTAACAACAGCGAATGCAAGCCATACTATTATAATTCCCTCTATAAGACCGGCTGCCATACCACCTAATCTGTCTGCCTGATGTATAACTGGCAGTCTGCTTATAAGTCCTGTGACTGAGGTAATCAGCTTAAGTATGACGAATAATGCTATGAATACTATACAATAACTGACAGCATTCACTATAATACGTGTCATCTGTTCTGCAAATATTCTTGAGGCAATATCTTTAAGTGTAAGTGATGCCGAATCACCTATGGTTTTATCCAGTCCGCTGACTGCTGCCGCTGATATACTCTTTGTCAGACTCTCCGGAAGATTCATACGTTCGCTTATAGTCCCGACTTTTTCCCCAATATTATCTATATATGTTGTTATGCCTGACTCTATAAGCTCATTATCATCATTACCATAACTCTTGCCATCTCTTGATACATTTTCATATATGCTTTTTTCTATCTTGTCATCCCACTGTGTATTGTTTCTTATATATTCACTAAGTACAGGTGAGGCAAATGTTGTAACTGCTATGGTTACTATCATCGCTGCAAGCGAAACCGCTATCCTTATAACACCCTTTCTCATTCCAGCTAATGCAAATATACATAAAACTGCCAATACCGCTATCAAAACCATAATATCTCTTCTCCGTTTCTTTACTTATGGTTACTGTTCACAGCTATGCAGCACCCACTGCATGTTGCTGTTCTTTAACAGTAACTTAATATCCTACTTAAGCTTTATATTCTGTATATACTTGGCACTTATAAGCACATACTCCCCTCTTGTGCCTATAGGTATAACCTTGCTTGCCGGCATGTCAAAGCTCATGTTGGCTATATTCTTACCGCTAAGGTTGTATACAGACAGTGTCGTTGAGTTATTCATCACCACGCTTTTTTTATCAAATGCTATATTCTCAACCTGTGTACCAAACTGTGCCTCACACACTTTATTTCCTAAGGTATTGTATACAAGCAGCTTGTACAGCTCACCTGAAGCTGAATTATCTACTATAAGACCTATATAGTCTTCTGAGAAGAATACCCTGTTTATCGAACTGTCTATATGTATCTCCTTTTCAAGGCTTGGATATTCCTTTATTCTGTATATGCTTATGACATCCTCTCCTACTGCCACTGCTATGTTATTGCTAAGGAACTGCACATCACCAACAAGTGTGTCATTATAGTGGTTAAAACCACCCACTACTCGCTCTGTTTCGTTCTGTCCTACTTCTGAGAAGTTGTAGAATACAACATTGGTCTTGATATCCTCACCACTTACATATACATATGATGCTATAAGCTTGGTTGCATCATTG
>JBNMGS010000366.1:0-2629 GCA_050872365.1 Lachnospira sp. | reverse complement strand
ATTTTATATATATTATTCATACATGTCAATAACACCTATAGTTGTAAAAGTATCACTTTTATGCATTTTCAACTGAATAATTAGGAGCTTCTTTTGTGATATGAATATCATGTGGATGGCTCTCTCTTAAAGCAGCTGATGACATCTTTATAAACTTAGCTGTATCCTGAAGTACAGGGATTGTAGGTGCACCACAATAACCCATACCTGAACGAAGACCTCCCATAAGCTGGAAGATTGTATCTTCAACAAGTCCTTTGTATGCAACTCGTCCTTCAACACCTTCCGGAACAAGCTTCTTGGCATCTGTCTGGAAATATCTGTCCTTGCTGCCGTTTTCCATAGCAGCAATAGAACCCATTCCTCTGTATACCTTATACTTTCTTCCCTGGAATAATTCAAATGAACCAGGGGCTTCATCACAACCTGCCAAAAGACTTCCAAGCATACATACATTACCACCGGCAGCTATAGCCTTTACGATATCACCTGAGAACTTAATACCGCCATCGGCGATAACTGGAATACCGAACTTCTTAGCTTCTGCATATGCATCCATAACTGCTGTTACCTGAGGTACACCTATACCTGCAACAACTCTTGTTGTACAGATAGAACCAGGTCCGATACCAACCTTGACTGTATCTACACCAGCTTCACATAAAGCCTTTGCAGCAGCTCCTGTTGCTATGTTACCTGCGATAACCTGAAGGTCAGGATATGCAGCCTTGATTTCCTTTAATGTTGTAATAATATTCTTTGAATGTCCATGAGCTGAGTCAATAACAATACAGTCAACACTTGCATTAACAAGTGCTTCCACTCTGTCCATAACATTAGCTGTAATACCAACAGCAGCACCAGCAAGAAGTCTTCCCTGTGAGTCATGTGCAGATGCAGGATACTTGATAGACTTCTCAATATCCTTAATTGTGATAAGACCTGTTAACTTGAAGTCTTTATCTACGATAGGAAGCTTTTCCTTTCTCGCCTTGCCAAGAATCTTCTTAGCCTCTTCAAGTGTAATACCCTCTTCAGCTGTTACAAGATTCTCACTTGTCATACATTCTTTAATAGGTCTTGAAAAATCTTCTTCGAACTTAAGATCTCTGTTTGTAATAATACCAACAAGCTTCTTGTTATCATCAACAATAGGCACACCTGATATTCTGAACTTACCCATAAGCTCGTTAGCTTCTTTTAATGTATTGTCAGGATGTAAGTAAAATGGATCTGTAATAACTCCATTCTCTGATCTCTTTACTTTATCTACTTCTTCTGCCTGCTGCTCAATAGACATATTCTTGTGGATAATACCTATACCACCCTGTCTCGCCATGGCAATTGCCATTCTGTGCTCAGTAACAGTGTCCATACCTGCACTCATCAAAGGAATATTAAGCTTAATACTCTTTGTAAGATTAGTTGTCAAGTCGATCATGTTAGGTGTTACTTCTGAATACTGTGGAACTAATAACACATCGTCAAATGTAATGCCCTCACCAATAATTGTACCCATTTTCCTTTGTCCTCACTTTCTTATTCTTGTTATAATGTTGTAGCTGTTATGATATATTCTCATTATACATATGACATAATATAACTTTTATCTGAGAACATATCATATGATTATACAAAAAAATCCGAATACATAATCCGGACATTCTTGTAATCAATAGTCTGACAAAATAACTGTCTATATGCCAAACATATCTTGTATTTAATATTAGAATTATACCAGTGCATAATTTAAAAGTCAATCATTTTAAAATAAATCATATACCGCCTACAATATTCAATAACAATTTATCAGCAGCTAATCAACCTTGTATACAGACTTGTCAACCGTCTGTCTGATAGCTTCAAGCATTTCTGCATCTGGATATATAAATATTCTTACAAGCTCGTTATGCTCATTATAAGCATATATGACTATAGAATCATGATTGCTTGCACCTACCGAATAATCTGTCGTTTTAACATCCATATGATTCATTCTCATAGCATCCTGCGAATCTGCTCTTGCTACAAGCTTTGCTCTGGAAATTGTATACACACCGCATCTTTTTCTTGATGATTTTGACATTATTCTATCAATTGTAAGTGTATCATCAACAAGTGAATACTCAAGCTCTGCATTATAATACTGAAACACCAGAAATGTTGCAGCCGCAAAGAGTGCAAGTACTATTATTCCAAATGTCAAAGTCTGCGGAATAGTAGTAGCTGCTACAATACATGCTATTATAAGAACTGCCTTATATACTATTGAAATCTTAGGTGGTTTTACCTTAACTATCTGTTCTACTGCAATATCAAACATGTTTACTCCTTAAATATAATATATTCTAATATGTAATAAAGGGGCCGATTATGTCTATTGACCAAACATTATACAACCCCTTATATATTATGATGTAAGTGTCAAAAGTATAAAAAGGCGTTTCTGCTTGCAGAAAAAGACTTTTTTACTTAAGACACGCAAACACCGAAAATGAAATAAAATGCCGTGAATACGGCGTTTTATGGGAATTTGAGGTGTTTAAGGATTGAGTGAATTGCGTAGCAATGCAGCAATCCTGATACATCAGTAAGTGGCAAAACTTACTTTTGACACTCACATCATATT
>JBNMGS010000365.1:0-2640 GCA_050872365.1 Lachnospira sp. | reverse complement strand
TAGGTATATAACGTGTATCAGCATTAAGATCCTGCATTGCTATGAATTTCTTAACCTCATCTATAGCAATAGCTTCATCTATAGTTCCTCTTGTACATACATCCTCGCATCTTCTGTTACATACATGTCCACATACTGCAGGGAATGGATTTTCTTTCTTAATAAGTGCAAGTGCATCAGTAAATCTTCCCTGAGCCGCCATCTTAAGATATCCCTGTACAGCTATATGTGCCGGACAGGCAGTCTTACATGGAGCTGTACCTGTATCATAACAATTAATTCTGTTCTTATCCCTGTAATCTTCTGTCCACATATGTGGACCCCACTTCTGTTCTGATGGAAGCGGCATTTTAGGATACTTTATTTCTCCACCATCTTTAGTACACAACTTCTGTCCAAGCTTAACTGCACCGGCAGGACAATATTCTACACATCTGCCACAAGCTACACAGTTCTCCTTTGTAACCTTTGCCACATATGCTGAACGCGACATATTAGGTGTATTGAATAACTGTGATGTTCTAAGTGCATAACATACATTAACATTGCAGTTACATATGGCAAATATCTTATCCTGTCCATCTATGTTAGTAATCTGATGAACAAAACCGTTATCCTCTGCTTTCTTGAATATCTCAAGAGCTTCTTCTTTTGTTATATATCTTCCACCCTTGCCTGTTTCTACAACATAGTCTGCCATATCACCTACTGCTATACACCAGTCTGCGGGGTCATCTGCACAACCTTCATCATATGTCTTTCTAGACTTACGACATGAGCATGGACTTGCTGCATACTTTCCATCATACTTATCTAACCAGTAAGATATTTTTTCAAGTGAAATAGCCTGATTGTTCATATCAATAGCTTTCTCTACAGGTATAACATGCATACCTATACCTGCTCCTCCTGGTGGCACCATAGGTGTTATCTTTTCAAGCGGAAGACGACTCATACGCTCAAAGAATCTTCCCATCTCAGGATGCTCTTCAAGTACAGTTGAATTCATATTGGTAAACTCTGCACTTCCTGGAACAAACATAGGCAGAACATACTGCTTCTCATGCTGTGGATTCTCCCAGTTATACTCTAAAAGTCCATTGAAAGCCATCTGCTCAAGCTGTTTTTCAAGTTCTTTTTCTTCCATGCCAGTAATCTTAACCATCTGCTTAAGAGTCTTTGGCTTACGTACTCCCATTTTTAATGCTATTTCTGCCTGTTCATCTGTACAGATAGGTGCCAATCCCCAATATTCAGGACTATCTGCTGTTAACTTTTCAAATCCTAACTTTATAGGAACTCTGTCTGTTATCATCTTGCCAAGTCTTAAAACCGGCTCTCTTACCGGAAGTTCCGGATGTGGATTCTTGAATTCTTCTTTACTCATAAATGTCCTTTCTTCCAATATTAATACAATAATGATGTTGGGGTTAAAGGGTATTTTGCCCCACAACTAATGTATACGGATTACTCCTTTTCTTTGCAATTTACGCAATCCTCTAACATCTCAAATTCCCATAAAAATGCGCATTTGCACTTTCTATTTTATTTTCGATGTTATGCATGTCACAATGTATATACATATATCACACATATATATGCAACGAATTGTATACATATTAAGTCTGCATATTATATTTATTGGATTTCATCTTTATTAAATCTGCTTTTATCTCTTAATATTTTGTTTAATAACTGTCTATTGTGTACTATCCGGTAACACATTAAAACCTGTTTTAAGCCTGTTTCCACTCTTTCACCTGTGCCTTTAGCCATTCTGCCCATTCTTTCATGCCTTCGCCCGTTTTAGCACATATAGGAATAACTTTCGCATCTGGATTTCTCATAGCTATGTATTCTTTGCATTTATCAATATCAAAATCAAAATAAGGCATAACATCAATCTTGTTAATAAGAACAACGTCACATATTGAAAACATAAGTGGATACTTAAGTGGTTTATCATGTCCCTCTGGAACAGAAAGTATCATTGCATTCTTTACTGCACCTGTATCAAACTCTGCTGGACACACAAGATTACCGACATTTTCCAGTATCGCAAGATCAACGTCGCTTGTATCTAGTTCATCTATTCCCTGCCTTGTCATATCCGCATCAAGATGACACATACCACCTGTATGTAACTGTATAGCCTTAACGCCTGTATCTGCAATAGTTTTAGCATCGACATCAGAATCTATGTCAGCCTCCATAACACCTATCCTTATATCATTCTTTAGCATTTCAATCGTTCTTGTCAAAGTAGTAGTTTTTCCTGAACCTGGTGATGACATCAGATTAAGAAGAAACACTCCTTTTTTCTTAAGCTCATCTCTTAAAAGAGCTGCTCTCTCATCGTTACTCTCAAATACACTTCTCTTTACCTCAATAACTCTTATATCTTTCACTATATACCTCCATAAAACTTATATTAGTACCGCTGATACACAGGCCGCGGTTAATTATTGATAATTATATTCAATTGTCGGTCAGATACTTGTATCATATTACCAGTATGTTAATTTATTGTCAATCAAAAATAAACCAATTTTTATTTTTTAGTTTCCTTATGTTATCAGAATATATTGATTATAAAAATACAAAAAAAGAAAATACCAAAAAAGTATATATGTATAATAT
>JBNMGS010000364.1:0-2646 GCA_050872365.1 Lachnospira sp. | reverse complement strand
GTATTAGAAGTAGCTGGGCCAGCTTTTTGGTGCCCGAAGTATTACTGGTGACCTCCTTTCAGTGCCTTATATCGTCCGTTCGTCAACTAACGTTGACATCACTAAACAGTAATATTTAATCATATGCTGAATCAAACTCACTATCTATTCATACCCTCAACAGTTATATCCTTCATACTGTTCATGCTTATCAATAATGTTGAAGTATTATGTAAAAGTGCTGATGTCGTAGGTGGTATAATACCAAGTACTCCAAGTGCAATAAGTCCTGAATTAAACGATACTATAGTCCTGTAGTTGCGGTTAATCTTCTTTATAAGATTATTGCTAAGATCCTTAAGAAATGCTATCTGTAAAAGATCATCTGCACTGACTGTAATATCTGCTATCTCTCTTGCTATCTGTGCTCCGTCACTTATTGCTATTCCTACATCTGACGCTGAAAGAGCTGGTGAATCATTAATACCATCACCTATCATAACAACCTTTCTTCCAGCTTTCTTTTCCTTTTCAACAAATGAAGCTTTATCCTCAGGAAGCACCTCAGAGTAATATTCGTCAACTCCAACAGTTTCTGCTATAGCTTTTGCAGTACGTTCACTGTCACCTGTCATCATGACTACCTTAGATATACCAAGTTCCTTTAATCTTGCTATGACTGCTGCTGCCTCTGGTCTTACCGGATCTTCTATGCATATAACTGCTGCAAGCTCATCCTCGATTGCAAGATAAAGATGAGAATACTGTGTTGGAAGCTTATCAAACATCTCTTCCCTGCCTTCCGGAATATGACAGCCTTCATCCTCGAATACAAAATGATAGCTTCCTATAATGGTCTTTTTATTATTAATAGTAGTAGATATACCATGTGCTACTATATATTCAACCTTTGTATGCATTTCTTCATGGCGCAGATTCTTCTTAGCTGCAGCATCAACTACTGCCTTTGCCATTGAATGTGGAAAATGTTCTTCCATACAGGCTGCCATTCTAAGCAATTCATCTTCATTTTCGCCATTAAATGAATATACACTTTTAACTGTTGGTGTTGCCTTGGTAAGTGTACCTGTTTTATCAAATACAATTGTATCTGCATCAGCTATTGCTTCTAGGAACTTACCACCCTTTACTGTTATGTCTTTCTGTCCTGCCTGTCTTATTGCTGACAACACAGTTATAGGCATAGCAAGCTTTAATGCACATGAAAAATCAACCATAAGTATAGAAAGTGCTTTTGTTGCATTTCTCGTTATAAGATATGTAAGTGCAGTTCCACCAAGTGTATATGGAACAAGTGAATCAGCAAGATGCTCTGCTTTGCTTTCAAGTCCTGACTTTAGCTTCTCTGATTCCTCTATCATCTTAACTATCTTATCATACTTGCTGTTTCCACCATTCTGTTTAACACGTATAGTTAGCTCGCCCTCTTCTATAACTGTGCCTGCAAATACTGACATACCTTCCTTCTTAACAACAGGAACTGACTCACCTGTAAGAGAGGCCTGGTTAACCATAGCTTCTCCATGTGTTATAATTCCATCAAAAGGTATAACATTACTTACATGAACTATTATCTCATCATCATTCTTAATCTGGTTTACAGGCACTAACACTTCTGTATCCGCTGTCTTTAACCATACCTTACTTACATTGAGTGACATAGTTCTTGCAAGATCACCAACTGACTTTTTATGTGTCCATTCTTCCATAATCTCGCCTATACCAAGAAGGAACATTACAGAACCTGCTGTGTTAAAGTCGTTTCTTAATATAGATACACCAATAGCTGTTGCATCGAGAACTGGGACTTCCATCTTGCCCTTTGCAAGTGTCTTAATACCATTTGCAATATATTTGACTGACTTAACTGCTGTCACTGCATTTCTGAATGGTATTGGCAGAAACATCTTACTAGCCATTCTTAAGAACACCTTATTAACAAGTCTGTCCTGATAATATGCGTTCATTTCTCTTCCTGAGCTTGTAAGCACATCTTCTGGCACCTTAACTTTGTTATAATTGAATTGTGCAAGTTTTTTAACTATATAATTCTTATCGTTCGTATAGCTTATTACTGCATCGCATGTCTTTTCATACACCTTAACTTCATAGACAGAATCTATATTCTTAAGGTAATATTCAAGAATATCAGCCTGCTGATAAGTCATACGTTTCATATCCATATGAACTCTTATACGGCCTTTCATGCTGTGTTTTATATAGAATTTCATAACTCTGGCCTCTTAAGTTTTATGCTTCTGTTTCTGTCTCTTCTAAATCAAGTTCATCAGCTTCATCCATATCATCTACAGCTTCTGCTGCTGCTTCTCTTTCTTCATTAATAGCTTTGGCTTCTGCATAGATGTCTCCAGCATTTTCCTGAATGTTTGTTGCTGTCTTCATGACACACTTCTTTGCTCTTAATACTGCTGCTGTACAGTTAGTATATAACTTCTTTGCATCATCACTTGCTAAGACTTTGATTCCGGCTGTACCAAAAAGTACACCTGCTGCAAATATTCCTGTTTTAACTGCATCGATTTTCTTAAATACGTTTTTCATAATTATTTACCTCTTTTCTTCTTTTTACATATTCTATATATAGTTATAACTAACCTCATTTACTTATTTCTAACTATATATAGT
>JBNMGS010000363.1:0-2660 GCA_050872365.1 Lachnospira sp. | reverse complement strand
GGCGCGTCTGAGCGGTGGCGTCAACTATAATAATTTACATGGAAAGACTTAGAAATATCCAATCAAAGCTTCGGGCATTGAACATAGTGTGCAGGACTGCCTGTAACTTATATATGTCGTCCGTTCGTCGCCAACTGAGATTCAATTAAACAACAATATTTTTCTTCTACTGTGGATAGTTAAGTCTTTCAGGAACAGGATTATCAAGCACCTCTTCCTTGAACTTTTTCATATATATCTTGGCAAGTGTAAGGTTGTTATCTAAGTAGTTACCGCAGTCTCTTGGCGAATAACCTGGTATCTCGCCCTCATATGAAAGTACGTATTCTGCACCTTGCTTAAGTACATCCAGTATATCCTCTGACTTAAGGTCGCCGGCAAATATAACATAAAAGCCTGTACGACATCCCATAGGGCCAAAGTATATAGTCTTATCAGCCCATTCTTTATTATTTCTTAAAAATGTAGCCATAAGATGCTCTATAGAATGTATACCAGCTGTATCCATAGGTGCTTCTACGTTAGGTCTTGTAAATCTTAAATCAAATGTTGTAAGTACAACATCTCCCTGGTAGTCCTTTCTTGATACATATACACCTGTTAAAAGGTCAAGATGGTTAACTGTAAAACTTGCTATTTTATTCATAATATTCCTTCCTGTATGCTGCAAAACATTACACATGCATACTATTTACATTTCTATATTTTTATTTATTTTTTTCACTTTTTATAAATCACTTTTTATAAATTTAGAAATCAAGAAATTTATAAGCTATGAAATTTTTTATGTTTTTGTGTTTTTCAATTTTTGTAATTTTTATAATTTTTTGTACTTCAATTTTTGTGGTTTTTATAATTTTTTACACTTCAACTTTTGTGGTTTTTTTATAAATATTTTGTACTACTAATATTTATTTAACATCTTTAATGTACACAATTCTTCTGTTTTCACTTGTCGCCCTGATAACAAGACATTTTATTCCCATTATGAATTTTGATAATGTAGAATATCCATATTCTTTTACCTTGAAATCCGGATAGTTAGTGTGAATTTTCTGGCCCAGGGCTCCAAGTTCTACTCCATTACCATTTGACTTAACATAGTTAACAGCATATTCTGTAACCTTTTCTTTCATATTTTTATCTTCTTTAAGTCTTACCAGAACTGTGTTGTTGAACTTCTTAAGTTCAAGGCTGTTCATTTCTTCAAGAAATGTAGATAATGAACTATAACCATAGTTTCTCACATCAAAATCAGAATACTTCTTCTGAAGCCTGCTTCCTATCTCTCCAAGTCCCGTCTGCTTACCCTTATTATCATTTTCCTGGATAATCTCTATTATAGCATTTTCTATCTTAGACTGCTTTATAATATTATTACTTGCTTTTTTCTTAGCCGGCTTGCTGTCTGGTTCATCCTCATGTGCCTGCTCTCTTAACAGTTCAAGATCAGTAAATACCGAACATGCTGCCCTGAACGACCTTGGTGTCTTATTCTCACCCATACCTATAACATCCATACCTGACTCTCTTAGACGGCTTGCAAGTCTTGTGAAATCACCATCTGACGATACAATGCAGAAACCATCAACGTTATTAGTATAAAGTATATCCATAGCATCAATTATTAAAGTCGAATCAGTAGCATTCTTTCCAACTGTATTTCGAAACTGCTGTATCGGAGTTATTGAATTCTCCATCAGTTCTTTCTTCCATTTATTTGCCTGTGTACTTGTCCAGTCTCCATATATTCTTTTATATGTTATAACACCATACTTAGTCATTTCATCAAGTATATCTGATATATACTTCGATGAAATATTATCTGAATCTATAAGCACAGCATATCTTTTATCATCCAATCTTTCTCTCTCCTTTCTTTAACCGCTCCATATAATGATTACATCTGATGCTTTAAACACTACTTCCAGCCAATTACTACACGTGCCGCGTGATATAATAATTACATCTAATACCTTACAACCTCTTCAAAAAACATATCCCCAATTGCTCTTAATATATAATGATTACATCTGATGCCTTACAACCTTATATTCATCATTACTCTGATAATATGGACATTCCCTGTATTCTGATGTTAACAGCCTGGCATAATCGTCCTCATCCATATCTACATCACATACATATTCTTCCATTTCTTCATCATATATCATATTATTACAATAATCACAATTATAGTGTGCTACCGCCATATTAACCGCCTTTCTACTTTTTATTTATTTTAATTTTCTTCATCACTTATAATATGCTTATTATTCGCATAAGTATCTAAAAAGCTGTGTTTTTCTCCATGCTGCTTATATGCAATAACTGTATCAAGATTAACATTTTCAACACTTCTGAATATATTCTTTTCTATATACGGACTTACCTTTGTTAAATCCTTAATAAGCTGCTTAATCTCTGCTCTCTTTGAACCTTTTCCTGTTCCGCCACACGACGCACAGCCCTCTGTAAAACGACATGCACACTGTATAAACTGAAGATTATTATAGTCTTTCCAGTGAATAATATCCGCCTCTCTTATAAGATACATAGGCCTTATAAGTTCCATTCCTTCAAAGTTAGTACTGTGAAGCTTTGGCATCATGGTCTGTATCTGTGCACCATACAGCATACCCATAAGAATAGTTTCTATG
>JBNMGS010000362.1:0-2664 GCA_050872365.1 Lachnospira sp. | reverse complement strand
TCTATATGCAATTAATGTAATTTAATTCAATTCATATTCAATCATTTTTGTTCAATCATTATCACTTTTTATTTCTCTTTTCTCTATTTATCCAACACGCGCTAATATTTTTCTATTTTACCTTTGCAGATTGTATTTGCCATGAACGATTATCTATCAAAATACAAAAAACAGGCCATCTATACATTTAATATGATATCTGTCAATTAGACAGATATCACATCCGTACAGATAGCCTGTTTTTCCAGCTATTGCTCCATAAGCATTTACTTATATTGCAATCAGAATGGTTATTTATCAACTTAATGTATATGTCTTAAGTCCAAACTTTCTTTTTATAAAATCAACAAGAAAATCTGCTGTTCCCTCTACACCAAGTACACTGCTGTCAACCATGATGTTCTTATGCTTAGGGTCAGATGGAAGAAAACCTGCATAATGCATGTGATAATTATCTCTTGCCTCATCTACAGACCTTATCATCTTCTTGGCATCTGTCTCCGTAAGATTCAAATCCTTGACACAATTCTTAACACGAGCCTCATAAGGTGCATATATGTATATATGTATTGCATTTGGCTCATCTGATAATACAAAGTCTGAACAACGTCCTACTATAATACAGCTTTCTCTTTCAACAAGAAATCTCATAATATTCTGTTGTGCTTCAAATATATTATCCTGTTCTGTACTCGACTCAGTACCCAGCGGATACATCATTTTCATATATGAATTCTTACTTGTCTTTTTAACCTTTTCTTCAAGTTCATCGATGTGCGATACAGGAAGATTAAGTTTCTTTGCAGCCTGTTCAACTATATCCCTGTCGTAATATTCTACGCCAAGCTTCTCACTCATCATCTTAGCTATTGGCCTTCCAAGACTACCAAACTGTCTGGCTATTGTTATTACATATTTGTTATCATCACTCATAACTGCCTCCTATTCTGGCTTTTATTGTCTGATTTTTTCAATATCAGTTTCAAAGTTTTTAACCTATATTGCTATGATTTTTCACCCGTGTACTCACAAACCAGGCTTTCGTGCTCATTATATCTATATTATTTACTCCGCCGTGCATGTCCGAAAAAGCTATTGCTTTTCCAGACTGTCGGGCTTTCGCCCTATCAGACAAGCTAATAACAAAGTGCTTTGTGCGAGCACAGCACTTTGTTATCATCTTATCTGGCACGGCTCAATGCTTACGCACATTATATACCTAGAATACAAATCCAAGAACAAGGAATCCTACAATACTTATTGCTGCGCCTATAAGCACATATGGAAGCTGCGATACCGCATGGTCAAAATTATCAATACCTGAACCCTGTGAAGCAAGAACTGTTGTATCACAGTAGAAGCATGCATGATTACCAAATGCACATCCTGAAAGGATTGCTGCCATAATAAGTACTGCATTGGCACCTACACTTGCACCAAGTGGAAGTAATACTGGTGCTACAAGTGTACATACACCCCATGCATTTGCAATCATAAATGCTAATATACCTGTTATGATAAACGCTAACATAGGGAATATCTTAGCTGATAATATAGGCTGTGTTAAATCTATAAAGAATTCTGTCATCTGCATGTTACTTGCAATAGTCTGGAATGTAAGTGCTGCAATAAGAAGAATGATTATAGGCAGCATATCTGCAAAACCTTTTACAAAGTTATCCCAGTATTCTGTAAATGTCATAAGCTTTTCTGAAAGATACATAACCAATGTAACTGCAAGACATATAACCTGCGCTACTACAAGATTACCTGTTATACATGCAACAACTACAAGTACAAGCATAGGTATAATAAAGTTAAGAATATTACCATCCTGCTCACCTTCTGCATCATCCATATTATACTTCTTACTTGCATCGCTGTACACCTTACCTGTTGTTGCAACTCTGTCATATGCTTTCTTCATTCCTCCAAGCTTAGGAAATAATCCTGCTGAGAAAAGAATAACTATAAGAAGTGCAACAATAGGATATACACAGAATGGAATTGCCTTAATATATGCTCCCATCCATGTCTTTGCGCCAAGTGCCTGTACACTTTCCTGTGCGAAGAATATTGCCCCGAAATATGCTGCCCATGAAGAAAATGGGAACATAACACATACTGGTGAACCCGTGCTATCCAGAATATAAGCAAGTGCTTCTCTTGGAACTTTTACCTTATCATATACCTTTTTCATTGCTGTTCCTATTGATAATACATTAAGATAATCATCTATAAATATGATTACACCTAGTATAAATGTTGTAAATAATGTTTTTCTTTCGCTGTTACATATCTTAGAAACAATCTTGGCAAATCCAAAATGTCCCTTGGATGCTGTAAGCAATGCAATGATGCTTCCAAACAGACCACACACTAATATCAGATAAGCCTCTGCACTCATAACATCTTCAAGCGTTGCCACCCACTCTGTTATAAAATTCTGTTTATATAAAACTATAGCTCCTATTATCGAACCAGCTATCAGGAATGGTTCACATTTCTTAGTCGCTATGGCACCGATTACGATACCGATTACTATAATTACCGCTATAAGACCATAACTCATAATTATTCCTCCTGTTTTGTTATATCTTGATGTTTTTAGAATATCGTCATATACATGGCATATTTATTAAAATGCTTACTATAAAACTCTAT
>JBNMGS010000361.1:0-2666 GCA_050872365.1 Lachnospira sp. | reverse complement strand
TTCGTTCGTTAATGGCGCAAGAAAAGTAAATGTCTGCTACGCAGCCGCTTCCTTTTCTTTTGCGCTCATTACATTATATGCCGGTATCGGTGATGGAATGTCAAAAGATGGTTAAACTCTGTGCTTTTTGGACCTGCTATTGTTATGTATGGCCATTCTGCGAGATTAATAATATGATTTATAGAGAGTATAACATTATAAAGAAGAAATGTGCAGCATTTTTGGGATTATTGACTGATGGATGCTAAATGTGAAAACATTATTAAAAGGCAGTTGCTAATCCTGCTTAAATTCAATTAAACAATGCTAAATGTAATAATAAATGTAAATATACCAGAACAATAAGTGCAAATATACCAGAACAATAAGTGTAAATATATCAGAACAATAATGTAAATATGCAGAACTTGACATATCATCAAAAGTTAACTATCATTAAATGATTAGAAAACCTGTACAAATATACAAAAACAGGATTAAATGATTAATTAGAAAACAGGAAAATGGAGGTTATAGATATGCCACAGAGTAAAGGTCCATTTTATATGACAACAGCTATTGCATATACATCAGGTAAGCCACATATTGGTAATACCTATGAGATAGTACTTGCTGACAGTATCGCAAGATTCAGACGTCAGGAGGGATATGATGTGTTCTTCCAGACAGGAACTGATGAGCATGGTCAAAAGATTGAGCTTAAAGCAGAGGAAGCAGGAATCACACCTAAGGAATTCGTAGATAAAACATCTGCTGAGATTAAGAGAATATGGAATCTCATGGATACATCATATGATAAGTTCATAAGAACAACTGATGATTATCATGAAAAGCAGGTTCAGAAGATATTCAAGAAGTTATACGACCAGGGTGATATATATAAGGGTTCATATGAAGGAATGTATTGTACACCTTGTGAATCATTCTGGACAGAATCACAGCTTGTTGATGGCAAATGTCCTGACTGTGGACGTGAGGTTAAGCCTGCCAAGGAAGAAGCATACTTCTTTAGGATGAGCAAATATGCTGATAGACTTATCGAGCACATTAATACTCATCCCGAATTCATACAGCCTGTATCCAGAAAAAATGAGATGATGAATAACTTCCTTCTTCCAGGACTTCAGGATCTGTGTGTATCAAGAACATCATTTAAGTGGGGTATTCCAGTAGATTTCGACCCTAAGCACGTAGTATATGTATGGCTTGATGCCCTTACTAACTATATCACTGGTATAGGATATGATGCAGATGGTAACTCAAGTGAGCAGTACAAGAAGTACTGGCCTGCAGACCTTCACCTTATTGGAAAAGATATCATCAGATTCCATACTATATACTGGCCAATATTCCTTATGGCACTTGGCGAGCCACTTCCTAAGCAGGTATTTGGTCATCCATGGCTTTTACAGAATGATGGCAAGATGAGTAAGTCTAAGGGAAATGTTATATATGCAGATGACCTTGTAGATATGTTTGGTGTTGATGCTGTAAGATACTTCGTTCTTCATGAAATGCCATTTGAGAATGATGGTGTTATATCATGGGAGCTTTTAGTTGAACGTATGAACTCAGACCTTGCCAATACACTTGGAAATCTTGTTAACAGAACTATCGCCATGTCTAACAAGTACTTTGGAGGTGTTGTTACTAAGACAGGTGTTACAAGTGAGGGAGCAGGTGTTGATGAGAATGGTGTAAGCCTTGATTTCGATGCTGACCTTAAGGCGGTTGTAACAGCGACAAGAGATAAGGTTCAGGATAAGATGGCTACACTTCATGTTGCAGATGCCATGACAGAGGTATTTTCTTTATTTAAGAGATGCAACAAGTATATAGATGAGACTATGCCTTGGGCACTTGCCAAGGATGAGGCTAAGAAGGAAAGACTTGAAGAGGTACTTTACAACCTTGTTGAGAGTATAACTATTGGTGCTAATCTTCTTAAATCATTTATGCCTAATACAACTGAAAGTATATTAAAGCAGCTTTATCCAGACAATCCAGCAGAAGGAGATAGAGACTTTGATGACCTTGATAAGTTCGGACTTAGAAAGTCAGGAGAAAAGGTTACAGATAAGCCGGAGATTCTTTTTGCAAGGCTTGATATAAATGTAGTTATGGAAGAAGTTGAAAAGCTTCAGGAAGCCCAGAGAAAGGCTAACGGAGCTACAGAGTATCCAGTAGTTGAGAAGAAACCAGAGATAACATTCGACGATTTTTCAAAGATACAGATTCAGGTTGGCGAAGTACTCAAGTGTGAACCAGTAAAGAAAGCTAAGAAGCTTCTCTGCTCACAGATTCGCGTTGGTGATGAAGTAAGACAGATAGTATCTGGTATATCACAGTACTACAAGCCAGAAGAAATGGTTGGAAAGAAGGTTGCAGTAGTTACAAACCTTGCACCACGTAAGATATGCGGTGTTGAATCACAGGGTATGATACTTGCAGCTATGGATGATAAGGATAATCTTTCAGTTATGACAGTTGATAAGGATATTGTGGCTGGAAGTGAAATCGGATAAATTACTGTTTAACACACATTCTTAACGTACGGACGACATAATATAAGTGAAAATCGGTGTTGCACATACATCATCGATGCCAGAAGATTCACTTGGATATTTCTAAGACTTTTCATATAGGTAGTGGCTACTCCCGCTACC
>JBNMGS010000360.1:0-2686 GCA_050872365.1 Lachnospira sp. | reverse complement strand
GTGCCAACCAGCCATATAAGCCGGTTCGGAACGGACAGCCTAAGCACAGATGTGCAGTGTGTGGAAGAACAGAGCTTGATGATGAAAATCTTGTATTCAGATTTTGCTCTAAGTGCGTTGGAAATTATGAGTATTGCAGCGACCATCTGTATACACATATTCATATTACAGGCAATAACGGCAGTACTGAATGATATTCCTGTATATATATTAAAGTATTTTGTATGATGCAGGTTTAATATACTTCTGCATGAAGAAAAAGTAACTTAACTTATTAAATCTACATCATCATATATCAATGTTGATTAAGATACTGCCTGCTTATTTTAATAATTTGTAAATAATTACTATTGCTATTTTACAGGTTTTTAAGTATAATTGGCTGGATTGTTTTGTTTTTTATTAATTTATTTATTTACTTTGGAGGTTAGAATGAAAAAGACTAAGATTATATGTACTATGGGTCCTAACACTAATGACAGAGAGCTTATTAAGCAGCTCGCATTAAATGGTATGGATATTGCAAGATTTAACTTCTCTCATGGTGACCATGAAGAGCAGGCTGGACGTTTTGCATTAGTTAAGAGTGTCAGGGAAGAAATCAATAAGCCTATAGCTACACTTCTTGATACAAAGGGACCAGAGATAAGAACTGGCGTGCTTAAGGATGATAAAAAGGTTACTCTTAAGGAAGGACAGAAGTTTACTCTTACAACAAGAGAAGTTGTAGGTGATGAAACTATAGATATGATTACATATGCAGGTCTTCCAGCAGATGTAGACAATGGTAATACTATTCTTATTGACGATGGTCTTATTGAACTTAAGGTAGAAGAGGTTGTTGATGGTACAGATATCGTTTGTACTGTAATCAATGGTGGTGAGCTTGGTTCTAAGAAGGGTGTTAACGTTCCTAACGTAAGCATCAAGCTTCCTGGTATTACAGATAAGGATAAGGATGATATTATATTTGGTATAGAGCAGGGATTTGACTTCATCGCAGCTTCATTTGTAAGAAATGCAGCTTGTATTCAGGAGATTAAGCAGCTCTTATGGGAGCATGGCTCAGATATCCCAGTTATCGCTAAGATTGAGAATGCTGAAGGTATTGAAAATCTTGACGAAATCATCAAGGTTGCTGATGGTATCATGGTTGCCAGAGGTGATATGGGTGTTGAGATTCCAGCAGAAGATGTTCCACATTATCAGAAGGAAATCATCAAGAAGTGTAACGCAACATATAAGCCTGTTATAACAGCTACACAGATGCTTGATTCTATGATTAGAAACCCACGTCCTACAAGAGCTGAAGTTACTGATGTTGCTAACGCTATTTACGATGGTACAGACGTAGTTATGCTTTCAGGTGAAACTGCTAATGGTAAGTATCCACTTGAAGCCTTAAAGATGATGGCTAAGATTGCAGAAAGAACAGAAAGAGATATTAAGGGAAGATCTGCTGATATATCTAAGGTTCACAGCAAGAGAAGTATATCAAGTGCAGTATGTAATGCAACTGTTCAGACTGCTGAGAATCTTAATGCTAAGGCTATTGTATGCCCAACTATATCAGGTTTTACAGCAAGACTTACATCTAAGCTCAAGCCAAATGCTGAGATTATCGGATGCTCACCATACGATAATGTCCTTAGAAAGATGCAGATATATTGGGGTGTAAGACCTTTAAAGACTGCAACAGAAACATCTACAGATAAGATTATTGAGCATGCATTAGTAGTATCTGAGCAGGCTGGTTTTGTAGAAGAAGGAGATACAGTTATCGTATCTGCTGGTATTGCTACAACATCAGATCCTTCAGCTAAGAGAGGACTTACTAATACTATGAGAGTTGTTACTATCTAGTTAGAGCGATTGGATTATTACAGTTAATAATATAGATGCCAGGGTTGAATTATTGTTATTTAGCTCTGGCATTGATTTATTTATACTGATATGTGTGTATACACGGGATTGTGAACGAATGTTGAATCATGAGTGTACGCTGGATTGTACATAGAGGAATTAAGGATATGAATGTAAAAAAGATATTAATATGGATACCTGCAATTATTATGGCAATGGCTATATTTGGTTTTTCCAAGCAGGATGGGGAAGAGTCATCAGGACTTAGTTATAAGGCAGCAGATATTATACTTACTGTGTGTGATAAGGCTGGAATCGTTGATTATAATGATAATAACAGGGAAAGTATGATAGAGTCGGTGCAGTTTCCTATAAGAAAGGCTGCGCATATGACAGAATATGCTGTTCTTTCAGTTCTTATTATGCTTGCACTTATAGTTGATGGGATAAAAGACATAAAGGTTACAGTTATATCTGTGCTTATTGCAACAGCATTTGCAGCTACTGATGAGTTCCATCAGGTGTTTGTACCGGGAAGGTGTGGGTGTGTAAGAGATGTTTTTATAGATGCGGCAGGCAGCCTGATAGGTATCATAATAGCTTATTTTGTATATAGAAAAATATATATGCGGATGAGTGCAGACAAAGCAGAGTAAATTAATGCTTGCAAAATCATCAAGTATATGGTATAAGCATTAATAGGCATATGATAATCGAAGGTTGGCTAGGATATTATTATATCTGACTTTTAATTAAAGATTATCAATAAAATAATTACATATAATACATATAATGCAATGATGGAAACAAGTAGGTATAACAG
>JBNMGS010000359.1:0-2688 GCA_050872365.1 Lachnospira sp. | reverse complement strand
GCTTAAGAAATGTGCTGTATGAGATGTGAATTAATCGGACCAGGAAGACTTGATTATTATATATATAATCCTTATGCAACTTTAATTGATGTAAGGCAAGAAGAAATGTATAATAAGATTCATATTACAGGAGCCTGTAACTGGCCTTTCCTGAAGTTAAATACATTTGAAGGTTATAAAAAATTTTCACAACATTTTGCGGACAAAATGGCCATATATGTTATATACTGTGATAAGGGTGTGAATAGTATGATAGTAGGTAATAATCTTGCTTCTATGGGATATAGGACAAAATCACTTGTAGGAGGTATATCAAGTTATAAGGGAGATTGTCTGGTTATATCTGGTGGTTAACTTAATGGTGAATGAGGAAAACGAAAATAAAAACGAAGATATAATCCAATCATAAATATAAAACATCATAAACTAATAGAACAGATGTAAGCTTTCTTAATTAGTATGGGAAGCACATTATAAATTACCAATTTGAATTATGTAGAATAAAAGATAGGAGAAAAAATGACAGATACTTATGAATTAATTGCTCCGTGTCATTTCGGACTGGAATCGGTGTTAAAAAGAGAAATATATGATCTTGGTTATGATATTTCTAAAGTTGAAGATGGTAAGGTAACATTTATAGGTGATGCTGATGCAATAGCTAGGGCTAATATATTTTTAAGGTCAGCAGAAAGAGTATTACTTAAAGTAGGAGAATTTAAGGCAACAACATTTACAGAATTATTTGATAATGTAAATGCACTTGAATGGGAGCATTTTATACCAGAGAATGGAAAGTTCTGGGTAACAAAGGCTAATTCAATTAATAGTAAACTGTTTAGTTCATCAGATATCCAGTCTATTGTAAAAAAAGCAATAGTTGAAAGACTTAAGCACAAATATGCTATAAGCTGGTTTAAAGAGGATGGAGATAGTTATCCAATAAGAGTCAGTATCATGAAAGATATTGTAACTGTTTCACTTGATACATCTGGTGATTCACTTCATAAGAGAGGTTACAGGCCAGCAGCGGGAAAAGCTCCTATATCTGAGACACTGGCTGCGGCACTTATAATGCTAACGCCATGGAAATCAGACAGAATATTAATAGATCCTTTCTGCGGAAGTGGAACATTTCCTATAGAGGCGGCCATGATTGCAGCAAATATTGCTCCAGGTATGAATAGACGCTTTACATCTTTGCGCTGGACTAATATAATAAATAGTGGATTATGGGATGATGCTGTAGAAGAAGCGGAAGACTTAATTAATTTAAGTGTTGATACGGACATACAGGGATTTGATATTGATGAAAATGTTATAAGGATAGCAAGAAGCAACGCTGCTAATGCCGGTGTTGATAAGCTTATACATTTTCAGGCAAGAAGTGTATCGGAACTTAGCCACCATAAAAAGTATGGCTTTATAATAACTAATCCGCCATATGGGGAAAGGCTGGAGGATAAAGAGACACTCCCGGCTATATATTCTGCGTTTGGAAAGCAGTTCGCAAAGCTTGATTCGTGGTCAGCATATATGATTACTTCATATGATGATGCAGTGAAGTATTTTGGACGTAAAGCGGATAAGAACCGTAAGATATATAATGGTATGTTAAAAACATATTTTTATTCATTTATGGGGCCTAAGCCACCAAAGAAAGGTTGAATATGAAAAGAATTATACTTGCATCTAATAATAAAGATAGGATTAAAGAAGTCAAAGAGATACTTAAAGGTTATGACATCATTTCAATAAAAGAAGCTGGAATCAATGTTGATGTTGAGGAAAATGGAACTACATTTGAAGAAAATGCACTTATAAAGGCAAGAGCTATTATGAAGCTTACAGGAGAGGTCACTATGGCTGATGATTCCGGGCTTGAGATAGATTATCTTAATAAGGAACCTGGTGTATATTCTGCAAGATATATGGGACATGATACATCCTATGATATAAAGAATGCAGCATTGCTTAAAAGACTTGAAGGAGTTGAGGGTAATGATAGAAGCGGTCGGTTTGTATGTGCAATAGCTGTATGTTTTCCAGATGGAAGAGAGATTGTAAAAAGAGGCACAATGGAAGGCCTTATAGCAAAAGAGATAAAAGGAAACAATGGATTTGGATATGATCCTATTGTATATCTTCCTGAGTATGGAAAAACTTCGGCAGAGCTTGATCCAGAAGAGAAAAACAGAATTAGTCACAGGGGCAAAGCGTTGGCTCTGATAAAAGAAGAACTGGATAAGTCGGAGGATATATATGCAGAGGATAATGATAATAAGTGATACACACAGAAGACATGGCAATTTTTCACAGGCTTTTTATAATGAAGGTGATATAGATATGCTCATACATCTTGGCGATGTTGAGGGTGAGGAAGACATTATAAGCGGAATGGCTGGTTGTAAATGTATATTTATTGCAGGAAATAATGATTTTTTCTCACCACTCGATAGAGAGAAAGAATTGGAGATAGCAGGTAAGAAAATATGGCTGACACATGGACATAATTATTATGTTTCTCTGGATCTTAAGGTAATAAGGGATGAAGCAGTAGCAAGAGGGATGGATATTGTCATGTTTGGACACACACATAGACCGGTGATAGAAGTAGAAGATGATATTACACTTATAAATCCCGGGAGTATATCATATCCAAGGCAGCCAGATGGTATACCTACATAT
>JBNMGS010000358.1:0-2726 GCA_050872365.1 Lachnospira sp. | reverse complement strand
GTATAGTAACAATTGGTTTGTTCGTCTTAAGCGATAACCTTGTTATATGAGGAACAGCTATTCCAACAAATGATATAGGTCCTGCAAGTGCTGTTACACATGCCGAAAGCATACTTGATAAAAGTACTATGCATATCCTGAAAAACCTGATATTAATTCCCATACTCTGCGCATATCCTTCACCTAACAGATATGCACTTATCGGTTTTGAAAACATAAATGTTATTATTGCCGTAGGAAAAACAACTATTGCAGCAAGCTTAACAGTTGCCCATGAACTTCCTGAAAAACTTCCCATTGCCCAATGTGTAAGATTCGCAATGTTAGAATCATTAGCAAATGTTATACATAAATCTGTTATCGCAGAACAAATATAACTAATCATAATTCCAACAACCAAAAGCATTGACATACTTTTCACTTTATTTGCAAAAAGCAAAACATAAAGCATAGCAAACAATGACCCCACAAATGCTGCAGCAATCTGTGCCCACATAGGCATGCCTGAAACATGTTCAAGCAGGAATATCATTGTAATCGCAACAAACATTTTAGCACCTGATGATATACCAAGTACGAATGGACCAGCTATAGGATTTCTGAAAAATGTCTGTAACAAAAAGCCCGATAATGATAATGCTCCACCAAGAATAGCTGCCATACACAATCGTGGCAGACGTATCTTCCATATAATATTGAATTCCGGTGTTCCTTTATCACCCTTTAAGAATATTATCCTGCCTATCCTTGCCGGTGATATATGTACATTTCCTGTATTAATGTTCAATATAACCGCTATTATCATTAATACAATTAATGCTACATAAACAAACTGGTAGCGAAATATTTGTTTGAATTTATTATTTTTTACATTAATGTTGTTATCCACACTTATCCTCATTTCTGTAAATGTCTGCTTCGCATGACTGTTCGTTCGTTGATGACGCAGAAAAAGTAAATGTCTGCTTCGCAGCCGCTTCCTTTTTCTTTGCGTTCATCAAAATGACTGCCTCATTAAGAGTTTGGGCTTAATGTGACAGTCACTTATACTAATAATTATTCACTTTATTTAAGCTTCTTTAAGTATGTAAGCTCTGATGTGTTTGCATCTGCATTAAGCATAAGGTTAATATCATTAATCATGCTTCCGATTGTATCTGCAATCTGGAAGAAATCTGGTGTTGTACACCATACGTTGCCCTCTTTAACTGCCTTTAAATCAGAAAGAACACTGTTATAAGATGTGAAATCTGCCAGAGTAGATGGTTTTCCACCTAAGCTCCATACATATATAATATAATCTGCATCCTTAGCCTTTTCATAAAAGCTCTCTATTCCAAGCTCCTGTGTACCAGTCTTATCTGGATTAAGATCTGAGAACATATAGTTACCACCAGCTATATTGACCATCTGTGCAAGATAATCACCAGCATTTCTAACATATAACTTTCCCTTTGATGTTATATAGAATACTGCAACAGATTTTCCTGTATTCTCTGCCTTTGAAAGTGTATCTACATATGCTGCCTGTTCATTGTACATAGCTGTGGCTGCTTCTTCCTCGTTACAGAGCGCAGCATATAGCTTAGCCCATTCTACTCTTCCTAAAGGATGATCCTCATAAGTAGACTGGTCTAATATATAATTAACTCCTAATTCTTTTAACTTAGCTGCAACATCTGGCACACTTGTAAGCATAGTTGAATATATGGCAAGTGAAGGGGAACCAGCTATGATTGATTCATAATCAGGAGCCTTATAATCTCCAACATATGTGAGCTTTCCATCATCAAATGCTTTCTTAACAGCATCTATATACCATGAATTCTTGTCATATGTAACCTGGCTTATACCTGAAAGACAGTTACTTGCACTCATAAGTGATGTAACTGGTGTAGATGATACAAGCATATTAGTTACAGGAGCCTTTAATACTAATGTATCAGCATCAACTCCCTGAGGTGTTGACATCCCATCTGGAACAAGTAATATCTTAGACTGCTTTGATACAATAGCTGTATCTTCATCTCTGTTTGTTATTGTAAGGAGCTTATAACCGCCCTTATAATAATCTACTGAGAAAAGCTTTGCATACTGAAGCTCCATAGAATGATCGAACACTAGCTGTCCATCATAGTTACTGTTATTGTCTGCGTTGTTTCCTGAGCCTGTACCACATCCACCCATTACAAGAGTTGATACAAGCATTACCAGCACGAGCATAAGTGCCAGAAATCTTTTTTTCTTCATTATCTTTCTTCCTTTCCTTTTCTTATGAAGATGTTGTGATGATCACGTTATTTTCTGCAGAAAGGAACGGCATATAATGTGCATCAAATATAAACCATCTGTATATCATAAGAATACATGATATACTCATGCTTATGCATGCCGATACAAAAATCAATAGTCTGTTGTTCTCGCAACGACTATTGTAACTCTGCCTGTAAACCGGTCTTCTGACTCACAGATCATAAGTGATATCCGCCTTCCCGGATTGTATAACTAATCCAGTGGCATAATGGACACCGCCTCCCTGTATACAGCAGCGGAACTGTTCAGGATTCACACCTGATTCCCTGAAATACTTATCGTACTTCGCTTACAGTGATTATTTCGTTATCATCTGGATTTATATCCAGCGTTCATTATTTCATATTATTACTAGAAATGCAATTACTTTTACAAAACCTATCTCATCTTTTTAGATAAAAACTGTACTATAT
>JBNMGS010000357.1:0-2728 GCA_050872365.1 Lachnospira sp. | reverse complement strand
ATTCTTTACTAAATTAACTTTATTAACTTTGATATTTATTTTATTAATCCATTTTAGTCTTTGGCTTATCTTTATTAATCATAAAATCTACAGCTTTAGGACACACTTTTAAATTAACCTTATTGTGCTCACCACCATATTCACCATCAAGAGTCCATTTTATATTTTCAGATGATTCAAATGTAATATCGTTTGTTTTAAATGAATATATCATATCGCAACTGTCAAGCTTCTGTGTAATAAAAGCATTTACAAGCTGCTGGAAATCAAGCGCATTTCTTATTTCCCTTATAAGAGTAACTTCAAACACTCCATCCTGAAAATCCACGCCATCACCTATAAGTCCTTTCATACCTCCAACTGAACTAGCATTGCTTACCATTCCATAGATAAAACTGTCTTCTATGTCAAGCCTGCTTGAAGTTACTTTCATCTTATATGCTTTCAGGTTAAGAAGCCTCTTAGCACCTTCTATCACGTATGCCTGATGTCCAAACATATTCTTAAGGTCCTGTGGTGTCTCATAGGCAACATCTGTAAATGCACCAAACGCTGCCACATAGTTAAAATATCGTCTGTTATTGGCAATTCCAATGTCGCATGGAAAACTCTCTCCACTCACAACATTGTATGCAGCTCTTATTTTATCTGATGGTATACCAAGACTTTTAGCAAAATCATTTGTTGAACCACTAGGAATATACCCTATAGGTACTTTTTTATCTCCATATGTTATAACCGCAGACACAACCTCGTTTAATGTGCCATCACCACCACTGCATACTATAAT
The DNA here is from genome assembly GCA_050872365.1 of Lachnospira sp. Classification (GTDB taxonomy): domain Bacteria; phylum Bacillota; class Clostridia; order Lachnospirales; family Lachnospiraceae; genus Lachnospira. The sequence goes on along the minus strand of JBNMGS010000357.1, from coordinate 1,938 downwards.
ATCATATAACCCCTTACAGGCCTTTATCTTTTCATATCCATCTAATGCTGCTTTCGTAGGATACACAGTAACCTCGTAATCTGCATTGGAGAATATCTGAATAATCTTCATAAGTGAATTCTTAAGCTGTGCTTTACCTGAATTCGGGTTAAAAACAAAAAGCATTTTTTTCATGATATTCCTCCATTCTTATACAATAATTCACTTTTTCTTTGCGCTCATTACTCTATCTGTCCCACTTATCGCAGAGCGAATTAATCTGGTCTGTAAACTTAGCAAGATCCTTATTAGCTCCGCCCTCGTTATGCATGATAACTGTCATCAGACGCTTACCTGCTGCAACAAGTCTGTCATATATACTTCTATTACGCTTATTAACAGTAGTTCTTCTACTTTTCTTTTCCTTATTGCCTTCTGTAATCATACTGCCTGTTGTAAGATCAAAAGCGCCACCTGTGTATGGCGCATATGCATCAAAACCATGTTCTTTCTTAAGACATTCTGTGAATTCTTCACATACACTGTCTTCACCATGTACAACAAACACTTTCTTTGGCTTATTCTTAAATGCACTTATCCATCTTATAAGTCCATCCTTATCTGCATGACCACTTGAACCTGGCAACTGTGCTATCTCAGCCTTAACCTGTATAGGCTCACCAAACAACTTAATCTCGTCTATTCCATCAACTATTATACGTCCTGTAGTTCCATTTGCCTGATATCCAACAAACAGTATTGTACACTCTGGTCTCCATAAGTTGTGCTTAAGATGATGTCTGATACGTCCAGCCTCGCACATGCCTGATGCCGATATTATAACCTTAGGATTAGGATCAAAGTTAATCATCTTGGATTCCTCACTTGATATTGCATACTTTAGTCCTGGAAAAGACAATGGGTTTATCCCCTGTCTTACAAGCTCAATAGCCTCATCGTCAAAACACTGTTCTACATTCTTACTAAAAACCTCTGTAGCTTCAATCGCAAGAGGACTATCAACATACACATCAAAATCCCTGTCTATAAGATGTTCTGCCTTTATCTTTCTTATATGATACAAAAGTTCCTGTGTTCTTCCAACTGCAAATGATGGTATAACAACATTGCCACCTCTGTCAAATGTTCTTTTAAATACGCTTACAAGCTCCTTTACATAATCAGGGGTACCATTATGGCTTCTGTTTCCATAAGTTGATTCCATAACAACATAATCTGCATCCGATACCATAGCTGGATCCTTAGTTATTGGCTTATTAATATTGCCTATATCACCAGAAAATACTATCTTCTTAGTCACTTCTTTATCTGGTGTTTTTTCCTTTGCCCAAACCTCTATACTGGCAGAACCAAGCAGATGGCCTACATCTTCAAACCTCACACTTATATTATCATCTATTGTTATAATCTCATCGTATTTTACTCCGACAAATTGTTTCATAACTTCATATACAGCTTTAGCATCATATAAAGGTACAAACTCTTTAAGTGTTCCATTTGAACGCTTAGCCTTTCTGTTTCGCCACTCAGCCTCAAACATCTGGATATGTGCACTGTCCCTTAACATAATGTCACATAGCTGAACTGTTGCCTCTGTGCAGTATATCCTGCCACGAAATCCATTAACATAAAGAAGCGGTATAAGTCCTGAATGATCTATATGTGCGTGTGTAAGAAGCACATAATCAACATCAGCTGCCGGTATAGGCAGCTCCTGATTCTCATATACATCATTTCCCTGCTCCATACCACAATCTATAAGTATATTCTTATCTCCTACACATAGATAATGGCAGCTTCCTGTAACTTCATGATCTGCACCTAAAAAAGTAAGTTTCATAAGCTTCAACTCCCTCCGGATTAATATTATACAATTGTACGTACTATATAGTATTCGTTTCGCTATTGTCTGAATACTATTGTTGGTACATTTAGTAT
>JBNMGS010000356.1:0-2731 GCA_050872365.1 Lachnospira sp. | reverse complement strand
TATAATAATAGTAATGAAAAAATAATTGCTGGATCCGCAGTAGAAAAAGTAAATATAAGCGTGGATTCAATGTCATTCAGAAGCATAATTGTTATTGAGGGCAGTGGAAGAATAACAGTTGGTGAGAATGAGATGGATTACAGGTCTGGTGACAGTTTCTTTGTGACGGCAGGAGAGAAAGTTGTTAGTGTTGAGGGAACGGGAGTAATTATTGTTACGAAGGTGTGATGAGGAAAGAAATAGTCATTAATAAAATAAGATAGAGTATTAAAGGATATAATTAAGATGAATGATTTGAGCAAAACACGGGATGGTGTACAAAATATAATATTATTTTTTATAGATGTTTTAGGCGTGCTTATCGCATATTATGTATCAGGTATAGTATGGCTGCTTGCATACAGGCATCTGGGTGTTGATAAAACAATCGTTCAGCTTAGCACGAATCTGGATACGATTATTGTCGCAGCACTTGTCGGAATGCTCTTTACTAACAGTAAAGGAAAGTTTTTAAAAAGAGGCAACTTTGATGAATTAAAAGCTGTTATATGCAAGGTTGCAGTATTTGCAGCAACTGCTGCTGTATATGAGCTTATTACAAGAAGAAGCCAGATACCAAGAGGTGTATATGTATGTACAGTTCTTATAAGTGTTGTCCTTATATTAGCAGGCAGGGAGCTTATGAAAAAGTATCTTAAGAGCCTTGGAAGAAATGAGGACAAAGCGGCGCGTGTAATAGCCATAACTATGAAGGACAGAGCGAAGCATCTTGTAGATAACCTTGACAGGGAAGAAGACTGGGTAAGAACACTTGCCGGTTTTGTTGTTATGGATGAGGATATGGTAGGTCAGGAGATTGATGGCGTAAAAGTAGTGGCTAATGTCCACAGTATGATGACTTACATTAAAAATGAGATTGTTGACGAAGTCTATATAGATGTTAATGAAAGCATAAGAAGCCATCTTAATCCTATGGTTATGCACCTTGAGGATATGGGTATAACAGTACATATAAGAATAGAAGTGCTTGATGGATTTGACGGATATTCAACATCACTTGGAATGGTTGGAAATGTTCCTGTAGTAACATTTGCAAACAGAGAATTTGACTATAAAATGCTTGCTGTAAAGAGAGTTATGGATATAGCTGGCTCTATAGTAGGTATGCTCATTATGTTAATAGCGATGATATTTGTCGTTCCAGCTATTAAGATAGAGTCAAAGGGACCTGTATTTTTCAAGCAGAAACGTGTAGGTAAGAATGGACGATACTTCTATATATACAAGTTCCGTTCAATGTATCAGGATGCAGAGGAGAGGAAGAAAGAGCTTCTTGCACAGAATGAAATGAGCGGTCTTATGTTTAAGATGAAGGATGACCCACGTATAACAAAGGTCGGTAAGTTTATAAGAAAGACAAGTATTGATGAGCTTCCACAGTTTATCAATGTATTTCTTGGAGATATGAGCCTTGTGGGAACAAGACCACCAACGGTCAATGAGTTCAAGCAGTATGAAGGACATCATAAGAGAAGACTTTCTATGAAGCCGGGTATCACAGGAATGTGGCAGGCATATGGAAGAAAGACGGTTACAGACTTTGAGGATATCGTAAAGATGGATTTGGATTATATTGATAACTGGAGTATAGGACTTGATATAAAAATTCTTTTTAAGACCGTAGCTTCAGTATTTACTACTGGCGGACAATAAAATATAGAGGATTTATTATGAATATTATAAAAAGTGAAAATGGCTGTGTTTTATTTTTGCCTCAAATAATAGAAGACTTAAGAGGAAGATTTACGATACCTTTTTCAGTCCAGGAAATTAAAAAGATGGGATATGACTGGAAGGAAACTTATCAATTAAATCATTCATTCACAAATGTAAAAGGAACACTTCGTGGACCTAATTATCAAGATATATATCCACAAGCAAAAGTTGTTAGATGTGTTCGAGGAAGTTTATATAGTGTAGGAATATGTTTAAAAGGTAAAGATAAAGGAAAATGGGCAGGCTTTGAATTAACATCAGTAGGGATGGAAGAAATGTATATTCCTAGAGGATATGCTCATGGTTTTATTACGTTGGAAGATAACACGGAGTTGGAGTATTTGACAGATAATAAATATTGTTGTGAAACAGCAAAAGCTATAAAATGGGACGATTTAGGAATAGATTGGACAGTAGGCGGTAAAGTAGAAGTAAGGACAGAGTTACTGTCTGATAAAAATAAATATGCTCAATCTTTAATAAATAATTAATGTAAAAGCTCCAACCCATGTACCTGTAAATACCCTGAAAATTTGATATAACCATAATAATCCAGTTGCACAAGTTGTACGATTTTAACGAATTGTACAATTAGTATAACTATTACAAATTTTTCAGGAAGTTATAATTATTGAACGCTAAGGAACCGGAAATACAGCACAATCTTAAAAAGTGGGCAGCCATAATAAAGGAATGCCGCTCAAGTGGCATGAAGATATTTCAGTGGCTTGAGATAAACAACATATCAAAAGACCAGTATTATTGCTGGCAGAAGAAATTCAAAGAAACATGTATTGACACACTTGAAAGACAGGTAGCTACATTTGTGGAACTACCTGTAGCTAAAGAAGCTCCGGCATCCACAGAATTAACTGTAGCCCATACTATATGTGAAACCTCAAATGATGACTATTTGTATTTGCATTGAATTTACCAAACGTTTCCCGTTTTATAG
>JBNMGS010000355.1:0-2732 GCA_050872365.1 Lachnospira sp. | reverse complement strand
CCTTAAATAATTAACTCACAAATATCTATTCACTATAAAATCTTAAACAGTTAATTCATAAACAACCCACAAATAAACCCGCAAATAATTAACTCATATTATTTACAGTATTTTTATATTTTGGTAAAATATGATGTGTTTAAGGATTGCGTGAATTGCTCAGCAATGTAGCAATCCTGATATCTACAATCAACTCACAGGGGGTATCGTTTTGGATTCACTTAATAGCACATCTGCTGCTCATGTAAAAAAAAGAAAAAGACACTTTTCTGTCTTTGACCATACTAATGACAATATTCCAAGTGGCGGGATTACTTATATAATTGCTTTTTTAATTCCGCTTATTATAATGATTGCACTATATATAGCACGTGAAATCTATCCTTTTGGAAACAATTGCTATCTGCGTTCAGATATGTATCATCAGTATGCACCTTTCTTCTCTGAGTTATGGAACAAGCTAAGACACGGAGAAAGCCTTACGTATAGCTGGGATATAGGTATGGGAACCAACTTCACAGCATTATATGCCTATTATCTTGCCAGTCCTTCTAACTGGTTTATCGTTCTGTTCCCACAGAAATACATGATTGAAATAATGAATGCAATTATTATATTAAAGCTGTCACTTAGCAGCCTTACATTCACTTATTATATATCAAAGCATTTTAACACCAGAAAATGTACCATTTCACTGTTTGGTATGTTTTATTCTCTTTCCGGCTTTGTTGCTGCATACAGTTGGAATATAATGTGGCTCGACTGTCTTGTACTTCTGCCACTTATCATGCTTGGACTTGAAAAACTTGTTAACGAAAACCGTTGTTTTCTTTACTGTATAACACTTGGATTATGCATATACACTAACTACTATATAGCTATTATGGTATGTATATCTGTAGTATTATATTTTATAGTACTTATGGTTGCTTACAAAGGTACAAGAAAGCCTGTTATATATGCCAAGAAATTCTTAAACTTTGCCATATATTCACTTCTTGCAGGTGGACTTGCCGCATGCCTTTTGCTTCCTGAATTCTATGCATTTACGCTTTCAGCATCCAACAACATAGAATTCCCTAAGAAGCTCACTCTGTACTTCAGCATCCTTAATATGGTCACAAGACATCTTATAGATGTTCCTGTACACCTTGGACTTGAACATTATCCAAACATATATTGCGGAGTTGCAGTGCTGCTTCTGTTTCCACTGTATATTATGGACAAGAAGGTTGACCTTAGGGAAAAGATAGGTAAATCAGCTCTTATACTTGCCTTTCTTACTGCTTTTAACCTTAATATACCCAACTTTGTATGGCACGGATTCCACTTTCCTAACAGCCTTCCATGCAGACAGTCATTCATATATGTGTTCTTTCTTCTGACTATGTGCTACGAAGCTTTCAGCCATATAAAAAGCATGACAACAAGGCAGCTTGGTGGTGCACTCTGGATAGCCATAGGTATTATGCTCTTTATAGAACAGGTATTTACTACTGATGAAACATATGATTTCAAAATAGTATATATAAGTGGTGCTTTTATACTTTTATATGCACTTCTTATGGTCATACACATGAAACATGACTTTAAGGTTCCTGTTGTACTGTTCATTACATTTTCATTGTGTATCATAGAATGTACTATCAATATGGATTCAACCGGCATAGGAACTACAAGCCGTACATCATACCTGCTCGACTATGATGCAGTTAAATCAGTTACATCAAAAGTTGCCAGTGATGACACATCCTTCTATAGAATAGACAAAAAGTTTGGCAACCGTTCAAACAACGATGGTGCATGGCATAACTACCATAGTATGTCAACATTCTCTTCAACATCTAACGGCGCTATGGAGGAGTTTCTTGGAAAGCTTGGCTTCGAGCATTCATTTAATTCATATAAGTACAATGGAGCCACCCTTGTAACAGAAAGCCTTTTCTCTGTAAAATACGCTATATCTAACCGTATACTTACAGAAAGCTCTCTAAGAACATATTATACTGGTGATGATGGTGAATTCATATATAAAAACACATATACTCTTCCTATAGGATTTATAACATACAATGACCCATATGCATGGGAAGGTAATGATGCCATAGGCAGCGGTATAGAAAATCAGAATTTACTTATCAAAAACCTTACCGGCATAGCAAATGTATTTACGCTGACATATGAAAATGCTACTGATGCAAGCTTTGAAGTAAAGCCTGTCAAAGCAGGACATCTGTATATGATTACAAGAAATACAGCATGTGATTCTGTTACTGCTACTATTCATGGATCAGAATACACATATAAAGACCTTAAAAAAGGTGGTACTATAATAGACCTTGGCTATGCGACACCTGATGATGTAATAGTAATATCTGGTGATACTTCTATGAACGCAAGCGTATATACACTGGAAACAACAAGATTCATAGATGCATTTAACATTCTGAACAACAACTCACTTAATGTATCAGAATTCACAAACAACAAGATAAAAGGTACTGTCAATGCAAGTAAAGATGCAACACTTATATGCTCTATACCTTTCGATAAGGGCTGGTCAGTATATATAGATGGCAAAAAAACTAAAACCAATGACATATATGATGCCCTCATAAGTGTTGATGTACCAGCGGGTGAACATGAAATTACACTTAAATACACACCTGTTAACCTTGTTTTAGGCTGCACTATCACATCACTATGCATCATTATATTGATTGGTATATATT
>JBNMGS010000354.1:0-2742 GCA_050872365.1 Lachnospira sp. | reverse complement strand
TACCATTATAATCAACTAAACCTGTGTACTCTGTATCAACCTTACCATCTTTATAATTCTTCCATACACCATTTTCATCCTGGGCAAGTCCGTTTAAAGACTTATCTGGTTCCTTTGGTACTGCCCATGTGTCGTATGCTGTATAGTTGTATGTAAGAGTTGCGTTCTGGTATTCTTTATTATTACCGTAATCAAAGCTTATAGTTACATAATTGCTATAATCCTTTTCTGAGCCTGAATAATATATATTCTTTAACGCTGTACAACCATTGAATACATCGCCATTCATTTTAGTTCTCTTAGGAATAGATATCTTTTCTAATGCTGTTGCATTAAGGAATGCATCTGATGCCATGGTTACATCATAATTATCTTTCTTAATCTTAACCCACTGTAAAGCTGTGTCATTCTGGAATGCTCTTCCATATATACCTGTTACTCTGTTAGAAAGGTCTGCATATGCAAGCTTCTTACAATCACCAAATGCATTGTATCCGATTGATATTCCAGCATTACCATCCGCTATAACAACACCAAATATATCTGTATTGTTAAATGCGCCTGAACCATATTGTAATCCAATCTCAGTTACTGTTGATGGAATATTAATAACCCCACCTAAAGAAGTACAATCAGCAAAAGCCTCCTGTCCTATGCTTGTAAGGCCTTCGTTGAGTTCAAGTTTTTCAAGACTGGCACAACCTTTAAAAGCATAGCTTCCTAATGATGTTGTCTTTGATGGAAGCTTTACTTCCTTAATAGCTGTGTTATAGAATGCTGAGTCACCTATGGTTAAATTAGCTGGTACCTCTTTGAATTCAACGCTTGATAAGTTAGTATCATTAGCAAAAGCACTGGCATATATATTATTAACTCTGTTTGGTAATACCACACTCTCGAGTACCTTACAATCCCTAAACGTTTTATTATAAATACTCAATAAGGTACTCGAATTACCATCCTTGAATTCTACTGAAGTTATTGATGTTCCTTCAAAAGCTCCATCATAGACAGAATTACCTATAGTTTCAACAGTTGATGGTATAACTAACTTGCCGCCAAGATTATTACAACCCATAAAAGCTTCTGCTCCTATAGACTTAACCCCATCGTTAAGTGTCATCTCAGTTAATTCAACATCATTTTTAAATGCTCCTCCACCTATCTTGATTGTATTTTTAGGAAATGTAACGCTTTTTACTGATGTATTTCTAAATGCATTATCAGCAATAGTTAAGTCGTAAGAGCCATCTTTAAATGTTACTTTTTCAATACTACTATCACCATCAAATGAATATGCACCAATATAAGATACATTAGAAGAAAAACTAACTTCAGTTAATGCTTTACAATCAATAAATGAATCATCATCAATTACAAGTTCATCTTTACCATCCTTAAATATAACCTTAGATATAGATGTACCGCTAAATGCTCCCTTACTCCAATCCCGTTCAATTGATGTTAAAGTCGATGGAAAAGTTACCGTACCCGTAAGATTAACACATCCAGCAAATGCATTAGCTCTTATAATCTTAAGACCTTCACTGAATGTAACACTCTTAATGTTAACATTATCCTTAAATGCTGAATTCTTTATTTCTGTTACGTTATAGCCATTAATCTTAGATGGTATAATAAGATGAACATCTGACTGGGCAGCTGCCTCATCTGAAAGTCCTTCGATAATCGCTTCATTTTTAGAATTAACATAGTACTTAAACTGACCATATGTAGCACTCTCTGATGCCCCAACCATCTCATAGTCTGACACAACCCCATACTGAGGCTGAACTGCTGGTTCCTGTGCTGCCGATACTGCTGTTACTGACATTAAAGCCATAGCAACCGACATAGGAACAATAAAACTCTTTCTCATAAGCATTTCTCCATAAACTATAATATTATACAATATGCTTTTTATATACTTATGTATATAAATATATTATACATATATAAGTTTATTCTTTATTTATATGATTGTCAATTTATTTATAGAATTTAATTAAATTTAATTAATTTTTATAAATATTTCCCTATACTTTTGTACCCGGATTGTTTCTAACATCTCAACATCTAGTTTTTATATCAAAAAAGGCATATGTATGTGTATTGCAATCACATACATATGCCTAAGTATTTATTATATTATACTATATCTTCTCTTTGTTTGATATTCTACAGGCCTTAAGTTCTTAATTATCTGTATACTTCTGACCTTTCATACTCCGTTACTATATATTTTTTTAGTAAATATATTGCCATCAATTAAGAATTAATTAACTCACGATACTTTGCCCTGTCTTTTTCTTCTATGTCAAGTGTATCCATAGCTTCATCGGCAGTCTGGTTCAGCTTTCTCATAATGGTTTTTATGCTGTCTAATCGCGCCTCTGTCTGGCCTTTGAGTTGTCCTTCAATTATGCCCTCGCGCTTTCCTTCAAGTAAACCCTCGCGTCTGCCCTCCTGTACGCCACTATCTCTGAATTCTTTCATTGCACTCCACATATGCACATCATCCTCCTTGTCTTCCTTTTCTTCATTCACCAGCTTTGCCAGTTCTTTGGTTCCTGTCATCTCACTTATCATGTCGATAAGCTCTACGGATAATGACTTTTCTGAATAATTTTTTGAGATAGCGTTAAAATCTTTGTTGTATATACTATTCGTAATATCAAACAAAGCTTTCACTTCGTCATTATTAAAATCATAATCTGCCGTATCGCCTATCTGTACAAGATT
>JBNMGS010000353.1:0-2753 GCA_050872365.1 Lachnospira sp. | reverse complement strand
GGACTTTTGACCCCAACATCATAATTATATTATTATATTTGTTTTAGGTATAACTATGCGTACATCATAAAAGTGAAAATGCTTAAAAATATCTATTTGTCGCAAAAAAACTTGTGCAATATTTATATATATGATACACTTTAACTGTTTAAACTGTTACACTTTAAACAAATGAAATGTATGGAGGATTTTACTTTATGAAACTGGTGTTGTTACTTATTTATTTTGCAGTCCTTATAGGTATCGGACTATACTGCAGAAAGCACGCTACAGATGTTAATGGCTTTGTTCTTGGTGGAAGAAATGTAGGTCCATGGCTTACTGCATTTGCATATGGAACTTCGTATTTCTCAGCAGTAGTGTTTGTTGGATATGCAGGACAGTTTGGCTGGAAGTATGGTATAGCAGCTACATGGGCAGGTATAGGTAATGCTGTTATAGGTTCACTTTTTGCATGGATAGTACTTGGGAAGAGAACAAGAATTATGTCACAGCATCTTAATTCAGCGACTATGCCACAGTTTTTTGGACAGAGGCTTGGAAGCAACGGGTTAAAAATAGGTGCATCTGTCATTATATTTATATTTTTAATTCCATATACGGCATCTTTATATAATGGTCTTTCAAGGTTATTCGGTATGGCTTTTGATATAGATTATTCAGTCTGTATTATAATAATGGCTGTGCTTACTGCGATATATGTTATTGCTGGTGGATACATGGCAACTGCTATCAATGATTTTATACAGGGGATTATAATGCTTTTTGGTATTGTGACTATTATAATAGCAGTTATATCATCTAAAGGTGGTTTGCAGGCTGCAATATCAGGCATGGCCCAGATTTCAGATGCTTCAGCAGGCATAAAGCAGGGACAGCTTGCATCAATCATAGGACCGGACCCGGTTAATCTTATGTTTGTTGTGCTTCTTACATCGCTAGGTACATGGGGACTTCCACAGATGGTGCAGAAGTTTTATGCTATTAAAGATGAGAGCGCGATAAAAAAGGGAACAATTATATCAACATTATTTGCACTCGTAGTAGCAGGAGGCTGTTATTTTCTTGGTGGATTTGGAAGATTATTTTCAGATGAAATAGATATAGCAGCGAATGGATATGATTCAATAATACCAACAATGCTTTCAGGACTTGGTCCGGTGCTTATTGCATTTGTAGTTATACTTGTATTATCAGCATCTATGTCTACACTTTCATCATTAGTTATAGCATCAAGTTCAACACTTACTATAGATTTTCTTAAAGATAACTTTATTAAAGACATGTCAGAAAAGAAGCAGGTGTTATACATAAGAGTACTTATAGTTGTGTTTATAGCAATATCAGCAATACTGGCACTTATACAGTATAAGAGTAATGTTACGTTTATAGCACAGCTTATGGGTATATCATGGGGAGCCCTGGCAGGGGCATTTCTTGCACCATTTCTTTATTCTTTGTATTCTAAAAAGGTTACAGTGGCTTCATGCTGGGTATGCTTTATATTCAGTTGTGTGCTTATGACTGCGAATATATTTTTTAGAAGTGCATTTCCTAAAATAATGCAGTCACCTATAAACTGTGGCGTTATTGCAATGTTAGCCGGTTTAGTGATAGTTCCGCTTGTAAGTATTTTTACAAAGAAACCGGATGAGAGCATAGTTGAAAATGCTTTCACCTGTTATAAAAATTAATAGTAAAATCAAGACAAAGAAAGCCTGGAATGTGTAAGTTAAGATCCGCACTTAAACAGCTTTCGTTGGGAAAGCAGGATAAAGAGAGATTAGAATAGAATAATATAAGCTGTGAGTATACCATAATAATATACAATATGGTATATTCACAGCTTTAATTTTAGTTAACCTGATTGTGAATGTGGACTCTAAGTGCTTTGTCAGCATTAGATTTCAGGTTTAACAATATTAAGTGGCATCATAAGGTGATTGATAAGAATTCTGTATGCTTCATTACCATCGCCAGTCTTTAGTTTATTGAAATATTCCTCATGTTCATCAACAGTTCCGATACTTCGTCCTTCTACCTGAAGAGCAGACTGGGTTGTCAGTCTGATAAGGTACATGAGCCTTTGGAACATATGATTAATCTCTTCGTTTTCTATGTAGTTAACAAGAACAAGATGAAACTCATGGTCGTAGTTTATAAAGCTTTCATAGTTATCATCAAGATTAAGTGAGTGTTTCTGGTTCTTAAGAATATCTCCAAGTTTTTCAATGGTTCTTTGACCTTTAGGGGTATTGTATTCATCAGCAAGACATTGTGTGCAGAAACCTTCAATAGCGCATCTTATCTGGATGGTCTCTTTCATATCTTTCTGGCTTAACTGTCTTATTCTGAATCCTTTGCTTGGAATAACTGTTATATACCCATCCTGGCTTAAGCACTGGAGTGCTTCACGCATAGGGGTTCTTGATATTCCAAGTTCTTTGGATAACTTAGTTTCTGAGTAAAGTGTGTTTGCATCCAGCTGGTGTGTAAGAATAAGATTCTTGATGTAATTGTAAGCCTCAAGCTGTAATGACGACATAAGTTGCATATATTCCTCCGTTGTATGATTGTCTGAATAATAGTTATGTCCACAATACGTCATGAAGTCTAAAATAATATGCTAATGAACAGTAACTAAAAAATTAAAAAGTAACAAAAAACATAAAAAATACAATTTCCCTAACATATAATAGTCGATAATTGACCTTAGGTCAATTAAATAAATATAAAATCGGTATACCGGTATG
>JBNMGS010000352.1:0-2777 GCA_050872365.1 Lachnospira sp. | reverse complement strand
GGACTATGGTAAACCAATTAAATAATTTACCATAGTCCCTATTCATATTTATATAAAAACAGCTGTTTCTGATATAATAATATATTTCTGCATAATATTATTACATCAGAAACATCTACAATTCATTATAAACACAACATACAATTATGAAATATCCCATCTCATAAGTCCTATGACCTTACCTAATATCATGCAGTCATCAACAATAATTGGATCCATAAAATCATTCTCAGGCTGTAATCTTATATGTCCATTCTCTTTATAGAATCTTTTTACAGTAGCTGAATCATCAATAAGCGCAACTATAATTTCGCCATTCTCAGCTGTGTTACACTTCTTGACAACAATCTGATCATCATTATAGATACCTATATTAATCATACTGTCACCTTTTACTGTCAGAATAAATGTTTCCTCGTTAGGCATGAATTCTGATGGAATAGGGAAGTATCCGGTAATATTATCAACAGCAAATATGGGCTCACCTGCAGCAACCTGGCCTAATACTGGAACGTTAACCATCTCCCGTCTTGTAAGATTAAAGTTATCATCAATTATCTCTATAGTTCTTGGTTTTGTAGGATCTCTTCTTATGTATCCGTTCTTCTCTAACGATTCTAGATGTGCATGCACCGAAGAAGTGGACTTAAGATTAACAGCAGAACATATATCCCTTACTGATGGTGGATATCCCTTATTAAGAATCTGCGATTTAATATACTCTAAAATCTCAGACTGCTTCTGCGTAATTCGTCCATATGCCATATTATATTCCTCCATTAAATAAAAAAATCATATTTATCATTAAGCTATCAATATAAACACCTGAAAAATACTATATATATATGATACCATAGGTATTTTCTTTATGCAAACATATTTTCTGAAATAATGTTCTGAATATATGTTCGAATAATTATTGACAAACATTTGTTCGTATTATATAATCCAGATAAGAAGAACAAGTGTTCTTGTTTATATTAAGTAGTTTGCTATTTTATTTATAACTTTTACATGAAACTTTTACATTAAGCTGTTGTAGTGAGAAATATATCCTATAGCATATTTTTCACATACTAATATATGCAGGATGCACGCTGACACATATTAGTTACAGACAAAGGATGTGCATAGAAATGGAGATTACTATGGAGAAGACTAGAAAGAATACATCAGGAAGAAAAAATATTTTACACAAAACATTACTTATATGTACAATTCTGTTAACCATTTTATTAGGAACTATTATGGTTAATGCATCTGATGCCAAACAACCAGATAAATATTATACAAGCATAGAAATTAAGCAAAATGATACATTATGGTCTCTTGAATCAAAATATAATAATGGAACAGAAGCACGTGACACATATATCAACAATATTAAACAGCTAAACCATATAGATACAGATACTATTATTGAAGGTAGTTACATATTATTATATTATTACTAATTAGACATTTTATTCGTAATCTGATAAAATATAATCTGTTGGTTATTATTCCAGTTAGCCACATATGTCTATGTTAATATATACTTTACTTAATATATACAATAATCTGACCCTGGAATATTAATCATATAATAATTATTATAAATGGAGATTATATATGCTATTTAAAGATCTAGAGAATATTAATTCTAATATAGCTGCTGAGCTATCAAAAGATAACATAACCAACATGACTGATGTACAGTCTAAAACATACAAGCATATTTACAATAATAAGGACATGATTGTGTGTTCAGGTACTGGTACAGGCAAAACTCTTGCATATCTTTGCCCTATTATATCCAGATTATCTGATACTACAAAGAATGTCCAGGCTATTATCCTTGTTCCAAACGGTGAACTTGCTTCACAGATACATTCACAGCTTGAAAAACTATTTTCATACGATAACTGTCCATATTCATCTATGTTTGTAACAGGAGAGGGGAATATTAACAGACAGCTCGATGCATTAAAACGAAAGCCAGCAATATTAATTGGCACTCCTTCAAGGATATATCAACTGATTAACATTAAAAAACTTAAGGTTCATGAAGTTAAGACACTTGTATTAGATGAAGCAGATAAACTATTAGGCAAAACATATATTGAACATGTACATTCTATAAGAAAAAGCCTTATGAAATATACACAAGTTCTTTTATTTTCTGCAAGTATAGATAAAAAGACACGTAAAGAAGCCAACTCACTTACATATAAAGCGATAGATATTAATATTAATTCAATTATGAATTCCGAAAGTATCATACCATCAACCATTAAACATAATTATATTATCACTGATAGAAGAGAGCGCATAGAAACGCTTAGAAAGCTTGTGAAAGCTGTTAAGCCTGAAAGGTGTATTATATTCATAAACACAAAATATGACCTTACAGAAGCTTTACAGAAGCTTCAATACCATAATTACAATGTTGGATGTATATCAAGCAATCAGGATGCAATAAATAAACGTAATACTCTCAATAATTTCAAGTCTGGTAAGCTTACACTATTATTAGCAACTGATATTGCTGCAAGAGGATTACAGATTGATAATGTTGATGTAGTTATTAATGTAAATCTTCCTGAAGAATCCAAGGAATATATACATCGTTCTGGACGTTGTGGACGCAATGGTAATGAAGGACTGGTATTATCAATCATAACTGAAAACGAACTTAATAAAATCAAGAAATACCAGAAAGAATTTCACATTAATATGTTACCTAAAAGACTATACCAGGGACGTCTTGTTGCCAAATAATAAATATATTATGTAAT
>JBNMGS010000351.1:0-2785 GCA_050872365.1 Lachnospira sp. | reverse complement strand
AGGCAATACTTTATGGCCACTTTCAAGAAGAAACTATCCAAAACAGTTTCTTAATATATGTGAAGGACGTTCATTGTTGCAGGATACAATAGTGCGGAATTTACCTTTTGCCGATGAATTCATAATTGTGACAAATGAGAGTTACAAAGAGATTATGGAGTCGCAGCTTAAGGCGTTTCAGGGATTACGATACAGGATTATATATGAAAGCAAAAACTGTGGTACATTTGCCGCAGTTTCTTTGGCTTCTGCATTTTTAAATGCATCGGATATAATGATGGTGACTGTATCAGATCTTATTATTGAAGATGGAAGTTATAAGGATTCTGTCATTAAGGCAAAGGAAATAGCAAAAAATGGGGCAATAGCCAATATTGTAAAAGATATAAGTAATGATAATGTTGACGACCACGCAGGAATATATGTGTGTATGGTAGGAGATTTTAATCATTCTTTGCAGAAAATATTTCCAGATGTCAGCCAGCTTAAGAAAAAAGTCAGACGCAGACTTAAGACAGTTAAGCGTAATATAGCAGTCCCTGAAAATATTATGGAACAGTTTCCACATTTTCGTATGCAGGCAGAGCTCTTTGCCAGAATGGATAATGTTACACCGGTAGAAGCTGCTTTCAGTTATAAAGACGTGGATGATGTGTATGATGTTGCAGAGCTTGGAAAGCTGGCATATGAAAATAATATCATAAGCAGTAATTGTGATAATGTACTCCTTCTTAATACAGCGGAAAAGCACCTTGTCGTGGCTAATAACATAAATAATATCGCTGTCGTTAATACGCAGGATGCCACTTACATATCTGACAGTGAGCATATAGACGATATAAAGACCATCGCAAAGGAACATTCCGATGAATATAAACCTTATTTTGAGAATTCGCGCATAATGTTCAGACAGTGGGGAATGCATGAAATTCTGACATCGTCTGAGAGTTATAAGGTTAAAAAGGTTACTATATATCCGAAGATGAGCATGAAGCTCCATAAGCATGAGCACAGGCTTGAAAGCTGGACTATAGTTGAGGGTACGGCGACAATACAGATAGGCAGTGAGGTAAAGGAGTATACAAAGAATGACACGGTAAGCGTACCAATTGGAGTTGCCCACAGGGTATCCAATCTTACGGACTCTAATGTAATTATTATCGAAACCGGAATAGGTGAGATTATGGGTGAAACAGAGTTTGGACGAAAGAAAGATACGGATATTGTCAATGTTGATGAAAGCTGTTCTATAGTAAATATTCCAGATATTATGAAGCTTGAGCCTGCATTTAAAGATAATCTGTGGGGCGGAACGAAGTTAAGGACAGTATTTGGCAAGAAATGTGATTATGATGTCATAGGTGAGAGCTGGGAGTTATCAGCACATCCGGATGGACAATCAGTTATAGCATCGGGCACATTTGCAGGTATGTACTTTGGTGAATTCATTGAAAAATATGGTGAAGAGGTAGTCGGCTGGAAAAGCAGCTCGCTAGACAGATTTCCAGTGCTTATTAAGTTTATTGATGCTAAAAATGCACTTTCAATCCAGATACATCCGGATGATGATTATGCCCTTGAAAATGAGAATGAGTTCGGAAAAAATGAGATGTGGTATGTGGTTGACTGCGAACCGGGAGCTTATCTTTACTGTGGTCTTAAGCAGGATTCAAGTAAGGAAGAAATAAGAGAGCGTATAGAGAATAATACTATAACAGAGATACTTAATAAGATAGAAGTACATAAAGGCGACTGTGTTATGGTAAAAGCTGGAACTATCCATGCAATAGGTGCAGGAATTCTTATCTGTGAAATTCAGCAGAATTCCAACTGCACTTACAGAATGTACGATTATGACAGAAGGGACAAGTTTGGCAACAGAAGAGAACTGCATATCGACAAGGCTATTGATGTAGTTGATGTTAAGAAATATAAGCCATTTGTGAGTGGTAACAGCGATGTGCCGGAAGGTGCAGAGCTTCTTGTAAGCTGTAAGTATTTTGAATGTTATAAGTATGTACTGGGGAAGTCTATGGATGTAGACAATAATTCTGATAAGAATATTTGTAATAATAGTGGCAATGGAGAAATAATTGCAGAACCTGTAACAGAAAAAGTCAATATAAGCGTGGATTCAATGTCATTCAGAAGCATAATTGTTATTGAGGGCTGTGGAAAAATAACAGTTGGTGAGAATGAGATGGATTACAGGGCGGGAGACAGTTTCTTTGTGACTGCAGGTGAGAAGGCCGTTAGTGTTGAGGGAACAGGAGTTATTATTGTTACGAAGGTGTGAGATATTCAGTATGTTTGGAAAATAAATTAATGTTAATTTTAAAATCGTTTATAATATTATTTTAGAAACTATATTATAGGATGATATGGGAATATTTTGTATTATCCATTTGTATACAATTATTATATAAAATAAGAGAGAATATAGAATTTTTATAAGGCACTTATTTTCGTAAATGTTGCAATGTCAGCTTTACAGTTTTCATTATGCAGCATTTACGGGAGAAGGTGCCTTATTTTTTATGCAAAATCACGAATTTCCCCATTTAAAATTATAAGTAATTATTCTATGAATATAGACGAAATTATGGTATAATATAAAAATCATTTAAGTATGTGTGACGTGCAATAGAATACAGAAACTAATGATAAAACAACATCGGTGAAAGGACATATTATGTATGCAGGAGTATGATGAATCATTTTTCAGGGCGAAAGCCAACAAAAGAGCAGGTATAACATGGCTTGCTCTTATTCTTATAGCAACCGT
>JBNMGS010000350.1:0-2792 GCA_050872365.1 Lachnospira sp. | reverse complement strand
TGACCTCACCTAACAGCTTCTGATACTCATCTTTCTTTTTATCATCTGCAAAATATTTCACATATGAATCTGCTATTACATCACCTATGCCGTCTATATCGGTTAGTTCTTCTGCTGTCACATTCATAATGGCAGATGGGTCACCTTTTAGCTTCTTTACAATAAGCTTGGCTGTTGAAAGTCCTATATTATCTATTCCAAGTCCATATAATACTCTTACAAGGTCTGTATCCCTTGCCTTTTCGACTGCATCTATAAGGTTGTTATATGATTTTTCCCCAAAACCTTCCATAAGGACTATCTCATCCTTGAATCTGTCAAGATGGAATATATCCGTCTTACTCTTTATAAAACCTTTCTGGATAAACTTTTCAAGTGTTGCTTCAGACAAACCATCAATATTAAGCGCATCTATTGAAACTAAAAGTGCAAAACTTTTAATATGCTTTGCCTGACACTCCGGATTATCACAATAAAGAGTTTTAACGTCATTAACATCGCTTATTCTTGTAGGCTGTCCGCACACCGGACAGACCTTAGGTATTATAATATTCCCGCTTTCTGTAAGATTCTTGGCTATCTGTGGAATAATCATATTAGCTTTAAAGACCCTTATGTTATCGCCAATCCCAAGCTTTAGACCTTCCATAATACTTATGTTATGAACACTTGCTCTTGAAATCTTTGTTCCTTCAAGTTCAACCGGATCAAATATAGCCACCGGATTAATAAGTCCTGTTCTTGAAGCACTCCATTCTATCTGTCTTAACACAGTATCTGCTGTCTCATCGGTCCATTTAAATGCCATCGCATTTCTTGGGAACTTGGCTGTTCTTCCAAGCGACTCACCATACGCAATATCATCATATATAATAACAAGACCATCCGATGGGAAATCATTATTCACAATAGTTTTCTCAAACCATCCAATTGTGTCTATAATGTTATCCTTATCAACCACCTTATACTCTACTACATCGAACCCCTGCTTTTTAAGCCATTCAAACTGATATTTTCTTGAATTCTTAAAATCAACATTGTCAGCTGATACAAGTGTAAAAGCAAAGAAATGGACATTACGTTCCTTGGTTATCTTGTTATTAAGCTGTCTTACAGAACCGCTGCACAAGTTTCTTGGATTCTTATACTTTGCATCCATCTCAGGTATCTCTTCATTTATCCTGTTGAAATCAGAATAAGTTATTATAGCTTCACCTCTTATTACAAGCTTGCCCTTATATGGAATCGTAACAGGCACATTCTTAAACACCTTTGCATTATTCGTGATTATTTCACCTATCTCACCATTGCCTCTTGTTACAGCTTTACTAAGCTTTCCATCCTCATAGGTAAGGACAATGGTAAGTCCATCAAGTTTCCACGAAAGAATACCTGTCTGGTCTTTAAGCCAGTCTCTTAACGCTTCCCTGTCCTTTGTCTTATCAAGGCTTAACATAGGTGATTCATGTCTTTCCTTAGGAAGTTCACTAAGTACCTCATAACCAACATTAACCGTTGGACTGTTTGAAAGCACACAGCCTGTTTCCTCTTCAAGTTTCTTTAACTCATCATATAATGCATCATATTCATAATTGGACATTATCTCCTGTCCTTCTGAATAATAGCTTTTTCCAGCTTTATTTAGTAATGTAACTAATTCTTTAATTCTATCTAACTTATCCATTATTCTGCTCCGTTATATTGTTTTTTACTCACAGGCTCTTATACAGACTGCTTTTCTCTGTGCCATCAACTATTCTGTATTCACCACACTTAAGTTCACCAAGCTCTATGTTCATTATTCTTACTCTCGTAAGTGTTTCTACCCTATATCCCAGTTCCTGACACATTCTTCTTATCTGTCTGTTAAGTCCCTGTGTAAGTATTATACGGAATGTATAATTATTTATACGGCTTATCCTGCAAGACTTTGTCTTAACCTCAAGTTCCTTCAGATATACTCCTTCTGCCATTCTTTTTAAAAATATATCCGTAATCTTTTTATTAACTTTTACTATATATTCTTTTTCATGTCCATTAACAGACCTTAGTATCTTGTCTGTTATCTCTCCATTATTAGTAAGAAGTATAAGACCATCCGAATCCTTATCAAGTCTGCCAATAGGATATATTCTTTTATCATAGCCTATATAATCCACTATATTATTCTTTCCCTGATTATCTGTTGTTGTACATACTATACCTCTTGGCTTGTTGAATGCCATAAGTATATCCTGTGGCTTTTCATCACTTATTCTGCTGCCATCTATACATATCACACTATTCTTTTCAACCTGCTGCCCACATTCTGCAACAACACCATCAACAGTTATCCTTCCTGCTTCTAAAAGCCTGTCTGCCTCCCGGCGTGAGCATATTCCCTGTGCACTCAGATATTTATTAATACGCATCGTACAAACTTTCCTTTCGAATACTTCATAAACATAATCTATATCAGTTTATGTTATAATCACCGAAATTGATCATAATCATTATTCTAATATATTATGATGTAAGTGTCAAAAGTAAAAAAGCCGTTTCTGATTGCATAAAAAGACTTTTTTACTTAGATATTGCCCTGATAAAGAAAATAGTGTATTATGTATAACAGTTGTGTACATGTAGCTCAGTTGGATAGAGCGTTCGCCTCCGGAGCGAAAGGCCGTGGGTTCGACTCCCATCATGTACATTCATGCCTTAATAATATGATGTTGTGGTCAAAAGCCCCACATGTGAGCAAGCTCATGTGGGTTTAGACCTTTTGACTCTGATATCATAATATACTACATACT
>JBNMGS010000349.1:0-2802 GCA_050872365.1 Lachnospira sp. | reverse complement strand
TCAAATCTTAACTTCTTTAAAGTACCCTGTCCTACATTAACCATAATCCTGTTATATATATATGAACATAACACACCAACAAGAAGTACTGCTGAAAGCTTGATAATAGCCGATGCAAGCGGCGCATAATCATGTACTGCTGACTGTGTAAGAGGGATTATATAGTTATCAACCAGCTTCTGTATAAAAAGCGTAGCAGTAAGTGTTATAAGCGATGATGCCAAGATACATGCAACAACAGCTATACACGAAAACTTATAATTCTTTAAAACATATCCCAATAATCTTTTCATAACTGGAAGAGTATTCTTTTTATTGTTTTTCTTATCATTCCTTTTATCATTCATCATGTCATTGTTTTTATTGCTATAGCTTTTATTATCCATTGGCATGTCTGATTTATTCAATATTTTTTCTGAACTATTACTGTTATTACTCATTATCTGCTCCTCCTTTCACATCACCCATCAGTTGTACATCTTTCGGCTGATTATTATTTTCCACATCCTGATTGGCGTTTTTTTCCTCTGTCTGCTCATCAAAGTCACCGCCACCCTGTGTCTGGACTTCATATATCTCACGGTATACCTTATTGCTTTCTATAAGGTTTGCATGTGTATCAAAACCGCTGACCGTTCCGTTATCAAGCACAAGTATTCTGTCCGCATCCTGGATGCTTGATATTCTCTGTGACACTATAAGCTTGGTAGTTCCAGGTATCTTTGTTGCAAATGCATTCTTTATCTTAGCATCTGTTGCAGTATCTACCGCACTTGTTGAATCATCAAGTATAAGAACCTTAGGATGCTTAAGTAGTGCTCTTGCAATACATAATCTCTGTCTCTGTCCACCAGAAACATTGGTTCCGCCCTGTTCTATCCATGTATTATACTTATCTGGCATACGTTCAATAAACTCATCCGCACAGGCCTGCTTACATGCTTCTATACACTCTTCTTCGGTCGCGTTATCATCACCCCATCTTAAGTTATCAAGAATAGTTCCTGAGAATAATACATTTTTCTGAAGAACAACTGACACCTCATCTCTAAGAGTTTCTATGTCATATTTTCTTACATCGACTCCACCAACACATACACTACCATCCTTAACATCATACAGACGGCTTATAAGGTTAACAAAACTTGACTTACCACATCCTGTTCCACCTATAATTCCAATAGTTTCACCTGAATTAATATGTATATCTATATCATGAAGTGTATCTGTTTCACTGTCCTTCTTGTATACAAAATCTACATGATTAAAATCTATTCTTCCATCAGCAACTTCCATGACTGGTGTATCTGGGTTGGTTATATCTGCCTCTTCGTTAAGAACCTCTGCTATACGTCTTGCACTTGCAGCACTCATAGATACCATAACGAATACCATGGAAAGCATCATGAGTGACATCATCATACTCATTACATATGAAAACATAGATGTAAGATTACCTGTTGTCATAGTTCCATCCGCTATAAAGTGTGCTGCAAACCATGAAAGAGCAATAATACTAGCGTATATAACAAACATCATAACCGGATTGTTAAAGGCAAGCCATGATTCTGCCTTTACAAATGTATTATAAAGGCTTGTTGCCGCCTTCTTAAACTTGTCATTCTCATAATCTTCTCTTACAAATGCTTTAACTACACGGATACCTGAAATATTTTCCTGTACACTGGCATTAAGATTATCGTATTTTGCAAAACCTTCTGTGAATATAGGTGTTACCTTATATATAATAAAGAAGAGTACAAAGCCAAGGAGTATAAGGGCAGCTAAAAATATAGTACTCATAGTTGGATTAATGATAAAACACATAACCATACTGCATATCATCATAAGCGGTGCCCTTACAGCTATTCTAAGAAGCATCTGGTACGCATTCTGCACATTAGTAACATCTGTTGTCATACGTGTAATAAGACCGGCTGTGCTGTACTTATCAATATTTGAAAATGCAAAATTCTGAATGTTAGTATATATTCCTTCTCTTAAGTTACAGGCAAAACCAGTCGATGCACTTGCTGCATATTTTCCTGCCTGTATGCCACAGAACAGGCTGACAAATGCAAGCACAAGCATAATTCCACCATACATATATACATTTTTCATATCTCCTGCCTGTATACCCTTATCTATAATACTTGCTGTGACAAATGGTATAAGAATCTCCATAAGCACCTCAAATATAATATATATGGGCGCTTTAATTGAATCCTTCTTGTACTGGCCTATAAAGGCTGACAGTGTTTTAATCATATTCTTCCTCTTTTCTGCGCACATTTTTCGCATATCAGATCAGTGCCAGGTGCGCACAGACACTAATTGCATGTTTGAAAATCTATTTTTGCACTAACTAATCTTAAACATACACTGTTTATGTGCATATTGTACTGTAATGCAATAATATATCCGGCTAGTTTTCTAACCGAACGTTGTCATATATCTTTTGTAATAAGCGGTGTAGTTCTTCTTTTTCTTTTACATCAAGACTTGACAGAAACCATTCTTCTTTTTTTACCATATTAACCCATGCATGCTTGCATACCTCACGTCCTTTATCAGTAAGTTTTACATGCTTTACTCTCTTATCATCTGGAGCATAAAAGCTTTCTATCATATCTTTTTTTTCAAGTCGTGCAACAATTCCTGCAATAGTTGCCTGAGCCACACCAAAGTGTTTTTCCAATTCCTTAAGCGTTGTGCATTCATTCTTAGTTTCATTAATTATTATTAGCATCTTTAGCTGTGATGCAGTCATATCATCACCTTTAAGTTCGTTATTTGCACATC
>JBNMGS010000348.1:0-2805 GCA_050872365.1 Lachnospira sp. | reverse complement strand
GTATTCTTACTCTTTGCCACTTTTTCTCCTCTATATTCTTTTACTTACTCCCATGACTGTTCGTTAATAGCACAGCGCTCATTAATTCTTAATTCACTCTTCCTTCATCCTACACTCACGAACCCGCGCTTTCGCGCTTTTTCGTCATGCTTCGCATGACTGTTCGTTCGTTAATGGCGCAGAAAAAGTAAATGGCTGCTTTGCAGCCGCTTCCTTTTTCTTTGCGCTCATTATATAAAATGCCACACCTGCGTATGTCAATCTATGACTTTATGCAGGTGTGGCACATAATTATCTTTGGGTTACATTATCAGCAGACACATATCATATCGTTACATTCATAATGCTTTAAAAGTATGAATTACACCTTTTAATATGTTAGTCTGGCAATGCCTATATAAATTCAGTATATTATGCCTTAACTACTTCTACTCCTACAGTCTTTCCTTCTTCAAGTGCTACTGACAGAACTATCTTACCGCCCATATTAGTAGCCATACTGCCTTCAAATGCGCCATCTATAGTTACATTGTAAGAAGCTCCCTCTTCGAGTTCTACTGTAATCTGTGCATCTTCGTTTCCTTCTACCTTGAATGATAGTCCTGTATCTGTAGCTTTAAAATTCATAACAGCTGTTCCAGGTACTGATTCATATACGAAAGAACCATTGCGTTCAAGCTTTGTTATTTCCTTAAATGTCTTAACCTTATAAGTATCTCCACAATGTTCGAAATCTGATAACTTAGACTTAGTATCCAGCTTATAATTACCAAAGCTAAGAGTTCCATCCTTTTCTGAACGAATTAACTCATTAATTACTGGCATATTATTGTCCTCCTGCGTTTTTACGATTTTGTTGTGTTTCCTGCATAATAATCTTTATCTTATTAGATTCTTAACACTAACAATTATTTATGTTTTGATTATACACCAAATTGTATAACAATGCTAGTATTTTACCAGTATTGTTTGTTGATTTTATCTGTTATGACCTCTTTTCAGAGTAAATTCAAGTTTCTTATCCTTTAATGTAACAAGTACCTTATTACCCGGTTTTATCTTTCCTTCAAGAATTCTTTCGGCTAACTCATCTTCTATCTCATTCTGTATAGTTCTTCTTAAAGGTCTCGCACCATACTTCTGGTCATATCCTTTATCAACAATATAAGCTTTAGCAGCATCATCAAGTTCAACTGACAGTTTCATCTGTTCCATAATTCTGTCATTAACTGTCTTCATCATAATATCTACTATCTGTCCAATCTGCTCTTTCTTCAGCATATGGAATACAATAATATCATCAATTCTGTTAAGGAATTCAGGTTTAAATATTCTCTTAACCTCATCCATAACTTTACTTTTCATATTATCATGAATCTGTTCATCTGTAGATGTTGAAGCAAATCCAAGAGACTTAGGTGCTACTATATTTTCTGCACCTGCATTAGATGTCATAATTATAACTGTATTCTTGAAATCAACAACTCGTCCTGTGGAATCAGTTATATGTCCATCATCAAGAACCTGTAAAAGCACATTAAACACATCAGGATGTGCCTTTTCCACCTCATCGAACAGTACAACAGAATATGGATTTCTTCTAACTTTCTCACTAAGCTGCCCGCCTTCATCATATCCAACATATCCCGGAGGTGAACCAATAAGCTTAGACACTGTATGTTTCTCCATATATTCAGACATATCAACCCTTATCAAAGAATTATCAGTTCCAAACATAGCATCAGCAAGTGCTTTAGAAAGCTCTGTCTTACCAACACCTGTAGGTCCTAAGAAAAGGAATGAACCAATCGGTCTGTTTGGATCTTTAAGTCCCACTCTTCCTCTTCTTATAGCTTTTGCAACTGCTGTTACAGCCTCATCCTGTCCTACCACCCTGTTGTGAAGTGTCTGCTCAAGGTTAATAAGCTTTTCTGATTCAGCCTGTGCTATCTTATCAACAGGTATCTTAGTCCACATAGACACCGTCTTTGCAATAATATCTTCATCTACAATAAGATCAGATGTATTCATCTGTTCAGCCCACTTATCCTTAAGCTTTTCAAGTCTTGCCTTTTTCCTTGCCTGCTGTTTCTTTATCTGTGCTGCATCATCATATCGTTCTTCTTTTATTGCATTTTCCTTATCCTGTGATAAACCTTCTATCTGCTTTTCAAGCTTTTTAATATCATCAGGTACAGCATATGCATCAAGTCTTGTTCTTGATGATGCTTCATCTATCAGATCTATGGCCTTATCTGGAAGAAATCTATCATTGATATATCTTTTTGAAAGTTTTACTGCCGCCTTAACAGCTTCATCCGTTATCTTTACCTTATGGTGCTCTTCGTACTTTGGTCTGAGTCCCATAAGAATATCTACTGCCTCTTCTTCTGAAGGCTCTTCTACCTTAACCGGCTGGAATCTTCTCTCTAACGCAGCATCCTTTTCTATATGTTTTCTGTATTCTTCCAGTGTTGTAGCTCCTATCAGCTGTATTTCTCCTCTTGCAAGTGATGGTTTTAATATATTAGAAGCATCTATGGCTCCTTCTGCACCGCCAGCGCCTATAATTGTGTGAATCTCATCAAGAAAAAGAATAACATTTCCAGCATTTTTAACTTCTGCTATAACTCTTTTTATTCTTTCTTCAAACTCACCTCTATATTTAGAACCGGCAACCATTCCTGACAAATCAAGTGTGACAAGTCTTTTATCTTTAATTGTCTCTGGAACTTCTCCTTCAACTATACGTAAAGCAAGTCCCTCAGCAACCGCTGTTTTACCTACTCCCGGTCCGCCTATAAG
>JBNMGS010000347.1:0-2818 GCA_050872365.1 Lachnospira sp. | reverse complement strand
GTTTTTTACACTAAAATTATAGTTATAACAACACCTGCCATAATTCCAGACACCTGATATATTCTTGATTTTGTTTTTATATCAGATTGCAGCCGTCTGTATATATTCGCAAGTTTATCTGCAACATTTCTTATGCATTTTATCTGCAATTCTTTGTCTATGTATGTATTTAAGCTATTAAATTCTTTTAATATGTCAACCTCTTCCTTTTTTACAATTCCATTTTGTAACAGTTTGTCCGTTTCCTCAATCCAGATTTCATCAAATGTATTTTCTTTATTTGATATATCCGTCAGCTTTATATAAATATTTTTATACATACCGCTTACTATATTATTGTTAACATTATGTGATAACTCGTAACATATTGTAGGAAATGGAGTTAAACCATATTTTATCTGGGATTGTATATAATCAAATGAATACAAAAATGCATCAAGCACATTTACTCTCTCCCTTAACTGATGGGTAAGATAAAAACCATAATATGTAGTCATTACAATTATAAGTGCTGCTCCCGATAGTTTATACATCTTTCTATTGTCCCCTTTCCGTGCCTTTTAGACATTACTATTATCTTATTAAAGCCGTCTTTTCCAATAAGTTCTCCCACATAAGGCTTGTTTAATACATCCTGCAATGAATATCCATGCACGGTTCCGATTATTATGCAGCCACTTGCAATACAATATCTTATTGCCTGTGCATCATATTGATTGCCTATCTCATCAACTGCTATTATTCCCGGAGACATCGCCCTGATTGCCATTAGCATTCCCGAATCCTTGGGGCATCCATCAAAAACATCTGTTCTTTCACCAATGTCATTCTGTGGTATACCCATATAACATCCGGCAATTTCCTGTCTTTCATCAATCAGGCTTATGTTTAATGACAATTCTGTATTGTTGGATATGCTTCTTACTATATCCCTTAATAATGTTGTTTTTCCACAGCCGGGAGGCGATATTATAAGTGTATTTAAAAGACCGCCTGCATATATAAAATCCATAACTTTATCACTGCATCCTAACACCTGATGTGCAACTCTTATACACAAAAAAGTTATATAATTAAAATTACGTACATTATTATTTTCAACTATCACATGTCCAGCTATACCTATCCTGTGCCCTCCCTCTATCGTAATAAACCCCTGTCTGAAGCTTTGTTCATATGCATACACGGAATAATTAGCTGCGAGTTCTATTATTTTTCTTATATGTTCCGTATTAGCTTTTATTTTACTTAATAATTCCTTTCCATCATATACAAGTGATATATACCTTCCCGTTCTTATCCTTATCTCATTAAGTCTGTCAAATTTCAATCCATACAAATCCAGTCCTGTTACCAGTTCTTTCGGAAGTATTCTTGTAATCTGCCCGATATCCCCCATAAAAAAACAACCTCCATATACCGTTTTTCACAGTATATGAAGGTTGTCTTCTAATTATTCTTATTCAACCGACTTAAGTGATTCTACCATCGGTATCTTCTTTAGTGACGGGTACATAACAAAATTAATAAACAAAGAAAACAATATAGTTATTCCATATGATATCATGAATGAACTTATATTAATCTTAGTTCCAAACATAACACCATCAAGTTCAATGGTAGTCATAATATATGCATGAAGTGCAACTCCAAGCAGAAGTCCTAAGACACCACCAATAAGAGTAAGTATTATATTCTCCCTGTAAACATATTCTCCAACCTCTTTATCATAAAAGCCTAAAACCTTTATAGTTGCTATTTCCCTTATACGTTCAGATATATTAACATTTGTAAGGTTGTACAGCACAACAAATGCAAGCAAACCCGCAGATATTATAAGCACCCATGTTACAAGATCAAGTGACTGTATCATATTCTCAAATCTGGTTATATTCGCCTTGACAAATGTAAGTGATTTGACATTTTTATCAGTAAGATATCTATCGCCAATATCAGCCTGTGTGCTTTCATCACTACTGGTTAACTTACCGAGAATCCTGTTATTATCAGGTATATATCCAAATATCTGATTGAAATAATCCGACGTCATAAATACATAATTGTTAATGTACATCTCCATAATTCCAGATACTTTTACAGAAAACTGCTTATTATTATTATCCTGAATCAGAATTTCATCACCAGGCTTTACCGATAAATCTTTTGCAAGTTTTTCTGATACTATTACACCTGAATTATCAAGTTCTATACTTTTCTTATTATTTCTTGTCCTGAATGTCACATAATCTTTATATGCCATCACATCATCTACTACAGTTATTTCTGTACTATAACTCTCTGTTTTTCCTGCCGCTTTAACATCGCCTGTATAAGCATAATCCATAATAGAAGATTTATAATACTCATCTTTTGATATGTTATCTGATACATTCTTAACATCATTTCTGTCTGCATTATTATTAAAAACAAGTATATTATCATAATGTATTATCTGCCCATACTGGTTATCAATAATGCTCTGTACGCTGTCTTTTATTCCAAAACCGGCAGTTATAAGTGCACCACACCCGGCTATTCCTATGACAGTCATAAAGAAACGCTTTTTATAAAGAAATATGTTTCTCATAGTTACTTTTTTAGTAAAAGATAAATGCTTCCATATAAACGTATGCTCTAAAAGAATCTTCTTACCGCTCTTTGGAGCCCTTGGTCTCATAAGTGCTGAAGGCACTTCTGATAATTCACTGTAACATGAATATATCGTTGCCACAATTGTTACTAATACGAGGCTTAATATTGCTATCAGAGATAGCAACATATGATTTGCATACTTTATAGCTGGCAGCTGATATATAAT
>JBNMGS010000346.1:0-2821 GCA_050872365.1 Lachnospira sp. | reverse complement strand
TAAAAACGTCTTAAAATCAAAAATACAAACTTCTAGATATATTTCTGTCATTTTTATTATCATTTTGTTTCTGACAGGGATTCTCTAAGCTCGTTTTTATATTTGTAAAATGTATTCTTGTCTATCCCAAGCATATGAATAACATCCGTATCACTCACATCACCGCCAAATGCTTTACAGTACATTAACATTTTACGCTTACAGCTTTCTGACTTCTTGGTATTTATCTTTGTTCCTGTTGCTCTTCCAATCTGCTTGCCATTAAGTTTAGCTGTTACCAATCCCTGTTTTGTACGTTCAGAAAGGTCATCACGCTCTTTCTGAGCCTGTTCAAACGCAATCTTAATCTGCTGCTCCGCCAGCCTTAACAGATAAGCATTGACACCCTGTAAGATAAGGTCTACGTCAGTTCCTGTAAGCGGTACTGTTGCTTTGGTAGCATCTTTGTATACGCTGGTATCAATATAATGCTCATTAAGAAATACAAGATTGATGTTGTTGGCATATAAAGTTTTATACAGTTCAAATCCTTCTTCTGCGTTCCTGCTCATTCGTGATACAGAATCAAATATGATAGTATCACCGGGCTTTACAATATTAATCAGCTTATTAAATTCTGTTCTTCCTGTTGTCTTTGTTCCTGTAAAGACTTCCTGATAAATCTTAGCTGTAGGTTCTGCTGTCTGAATGTTTCTAATCTGTCTTGTTATATCCTGTTTGGCTGTTGATATTCTGGCATATCCATATATCATACAAAATCACACTCCCTGATAAAATATATTATGAAAATAGACGACCGTTTAATTTCATAATATGATTTTAATATAAATTGAGGATAGAATCAAGGCAAATAAAGAATATTTAGATGTAGGGTTTAAATTCATATAGTTTTGTCAGGAATTGCGTAAGCAACTTATCTTGTTCTTGACAAAACAGACGGTGGCAAGCCACAATGGAAAAAGGGTATCAACACAGCATATGCATGTTGATACCCTTAACTATGATTTTACAGCATTTTAAAATGTTCAAATGCTTTGATTATTAATTTTTCTTTCTCAGGTGGACACTTAGGTACTCTGTGTCCTTCTTCTCCTAAATTATAATTATCACGTTTTTCAAAGCCGAGCTTATCCTTACACTGTGCAATATAAAGTGATGATACATTTACATCATATTCTGATTTTATCCACTCTTTAATTTGTGCATATGTTGCTGAGCCTTTTAAAGACTTCAGATATTCAGCATCTTGTGGCTCATAATCTATGTATGAATACACTACATCTTTATCTGCTAAAATTTTTCTACCCAAAAGAACGCACGTCTCCACATGAACAGTGTTTGAAAACTGGTCAACTGGCTGCACCTTTTCTACACTATAACCACGTTCAACTAATACTTTTAAATCCCTTGCCAGTGTTGCAGAATCACAGCTTACATATACAATCCTGTCCGGAGACATACTTACTATCGTATCCAGAAGCTTTTCATCGCATCCCTTTCTTGGCGGATCAACTACAACTACATCAGGTCTTGTCATATCATATTGCTTACTGCCTGTGCTGGCTTTTTTATCATTCTTAGCCTTACCCACTGCCATATGCATATCTGATTGAGTATCTGATTGGCTTTCTGTCTGCCTTTCATAGAACTCCGTTACAATCTCCTCTGCCTTACCAACGAAGAATTCTGCGTTAGTTATATTATTAATCTTAGCATTATTCTTTGCATCTTCAATTGCCTGTGGAACTATCTCAACTCCATATACCTGTCCCGCCTTCTTCGCAAGAAATAATGATATCGTTCCTATTCCACAATACAGGTCCCATACGCTCTCATCTCCCTTAAGATTCGCAAACTCAAGAGCTTTGTTATATAACACCTCTGTCTGCTTAGGATTAACCTGAAAAAATGATAGTGGTGATATCTGAAACTTTACGTCACCTATATAATCCTCTATATATGGTTTTCCTGACAGTGTTACACACTCCCTGCCAAGTATTACATTCGTATCTTCTTTATTTATGTTTACAACAAGTGATGTTATGTTTAGATTAAGGTTTAGTATAGCTTTTACCAATCCGTCTGCTGCCTCTTTTCTAAGCATTTTCTTAGTTACAAGACACACCATAATCTCATCTGTATGATATCCGTTTCTTATAAGGACATGCCTTACTGTTCCCTTATGTATATTCTCATTATAAGCACGGACTCTGTATTCTTTCATCCAGTCCTTAATAGTCTTAAGTATAACTGTATTATCACGATTACCTAACAGGCAATCATCATCAGGACATGGAATGATCGAATGTGTATGTCCGGCATAAAAGCCCATAATAATATTGCCGTCTTTATCCTCACCTACTGGATACTGCGCCTTATTACGATATCTGAAGGGTGTATCCATGCCGAGTATTTCACACATTTCATAATCCACACCCTCTTTAAGACCGCCTATTCTTAGCAGATTATCACTTACAAGCTTCTGTTTGTACTTAAGCTGTGCTTCATAACTCATGGCCTGTATCTGGCATCCTCCGCACTGTCTTGCTATGGCACATGCCGGCTTTACCCTGTCTTTAGATGGTTTAATAATATCTATAAGCCTTGCGTAACCATAATTCTTCTTTGCCTTCATTATCTTAACATTAGCAACATCGCCAATAACTGTATCTTTTACAAATAAAGTGTAGCCATCAACCTTTCCTATTCCTTCTCCGGATACACCTATATCTTCTATCGTTATCTCTACACAGTCGTTCTTACTGTATGACATTCTTATCTCCATTTCTTACTACTAATCTTGTGTTTATCTATATAATAT
>JBNMGS010000345.1:0-2825 GCA_050872365.1 Lachnospira sp. | reverse complement strand
CATTATGTACCATTACAACTTCTGACAGCAACCATATTATGATAGTAACAATATTATGATATGAGGGACAAAAAGTATTTTGTCCCTCATTTATAATTAGTTAAGATTAGAAACATTGCCTACGCTGACACGTAACACTCTGTGTCCCTCAAGAAGTTTATTCTCTATTCTTATGAATACAACAACTCTTATCTTTTCACCTGTCTTGGTTTTAAAGAAATGTTCATAACAGGCATATCTCTGGTCAATAAATGTCTCGCGCAGTTCTGCTATTATGCTTTCATAATCAATATCAGGCACAATATCCTTGAATACCAGACCATTCTTCATATCTTCTTCTGTGTATCCAAGCATTTTTACAAAGCCTTCATCAATCTCAATTATCTTGCCACTTCTCATTTCCATGGCAAAACGTGTAAATGGAAGTTTTTTCATTAAATCTGCAGCCATAACTTTTCTCCTTTCAATATATGAGAGCATGTTTTCTCACATTCCTATTTAAGTAAATCACATGATGTTTTATGTGTCGTTTGTTTAAAAGTTCTTGCATTCATACCCAAAAACTTTTTGCCATTTTGCCACTTACATCATTATATTAAATAAAGTAGAAAAGAAGTTTTTAATTTTTTCTTCTTTTCTACTTCATTTGTCATAGTTCATACATCATATATGTCTTATTACTTAGAAAGTGTCTTAAGTCTTTCTTCAACCTGTGAGAGCATATTAGAATACTTTTCAAGCTTTGCCTTTTCCTCATCTATCTTAGCCTGTGGAGCCTTTGACGTAAACTTCTCGTTATTAAGCATTCCGTTACATCTTGCTATTTCCTTATGAAGCTTATCTTCTTCCTTCTTAAGTCTTTCAATCTCTTTATCAATATCAACAAGCTCAGCAAATGGTATATAGATAACTGCTCCAGGAATAACTGTAGATACAGCATCTTCTGGAATACCTGACTTATCTGCCTGAACCTTTACTTCACTTGCATAACCAAGTGTTGCAAAGAATACCTTACCATTTTCAAATATATTTCTAATATCAGCATCATCTGAAACAACATATACGAGTGCCTTACGGCTAGGTGCTACATTCATTTCAGCTCTTACATTTCTGATATTGCGTACAGCAGTCTTAATTGTTTCTATAGCATTTTCATCTTCTGCATAATTATTATCTTCTGTGTATACAGGCCATGAACTTATCATAATAGACTCTTCTTCGTCCTGAATATTACAGAATATTTCTTCAGTAATAAATGGCATATATGGGTGAAGAAGCTTAAGTGCATCTATAAGTACTTTCTTTAATGTCCATATAGCTGCTGTCTTTGTTGTATCTTCATCATTATAAAGACGTGGCTTAACCATCTCAATGTACCAGTCACAGAATTCTTCCCAGATAAAGTCATTAAGCTTTGCAACAGCTATACCAAGATCGTACTTTTCCATATTGTCTGTAACTTCTTTAATAAGAGAATTCATCTTTGATAATATCCACTTATCTGCTGCTGTAAGATTCTCCGGCTTCTTATCAGTAGACTTTATCTTATTGTCTGGGTCATTCATCATAATGAATCTTGAAGCATTCCATACCTTGTTTGCAAAGTTACGGCTTGCCTCAACTCTTTCCCAGTAGAAACGCATATCATTACCAGGCGCATTACCTGTAATAAGTGTATATCTTAATGCATCTGCACCATACTTATCTATAACTTCAAGCGGATCAATACCATTGCCAAGTGACTTACTCATCTTACGTCCCTGTGAATCTCTTACAAGTCCATGGAACAGTACCTTGCCAAATGGCTTTTTACCCATCTGCTCATAACCAGAGAATATCATTCTGATAACCCAGAAGAATATAATATCATATCCTGTTACAAGTACATCTGTTGGATAGAAGTAGTCGAGCTCAGGTGTCTTATCAGGCCATCCAAGTGTTGAGAAAGGCCAGAGTGCTGATGAAAACCATGTATCAAGTGTATCCGGATCCTGCTCCATATTCGTGCTGCCACACTTAGGACATGTGCACACCTTATCCTTAGATACAACCATCTCACCACAGTCCTTACAGTAGTAAGCTGGAATTCTGTGTCCCCACCATAACTGTCTTGATATACACCAGTCTCTAATGTTATCAGTCCAATTAAAGTAAGTCTTATCCATAGAAGCTGGAACAAGCTCAATATCACCATTCTTAACGCCTTCAATTGCCGGCTTAATAAGTTCATCCATCTTGACAAACCACTGCTGCTTTATCATAGGCTCAACTGTTGTCTTACATCTATCATGTGTACCTACATTATGAACGTGATCTTCAACCTTAACTAAAAGCCCCTGGGCATCAAGATCAGCTACCATAGCTTTTCTTGCTTCATATCTGTCCATACCTGCATACTTGCCACCAAGATTGTTTATAGTAGCATCATCATTAAGTATATTAATCTCTGGAAGATTATGTCTCTTACCTACTTCAAAATCGTTAGGGTCGTGTGCTGGAGTAATCTTAACAACACCAGTACCGAATTCCTTATCTACATAACTGTCTGCAATAATTGGTATCTTTCTATCTGTAAGTGGAAGATATACTTCCTTTCCTACAAGATCCTTATATCTGTCATCATCCGGATTAACAGCAAGTGCTGAGTCACCAAGAAGTGTCTCTGGTCGTGTAGTGGCAATCTCTACAAATCTTCCTTCTTCACCAACTACAGGATAGTTAATATGCCAGAAGTGTCCGGCCTGTTCCTCATGTTCAACCTCTGCATCAGATATAGATGTATTACAAACAGGGCACCAGTTTACAATTCGTGAACCCTTATATAT
>JBNMGS010000344.1:0-2826 GCA_050872365.1 Lachnospira sp. | reverse complement strand
CAGCTCCATACCTGCCTCTATCTTATCTTCTATAAAATAATCATAATATGCCTTTTTATTATTAGCAATAAGTCTGTTACCACTGGCACTATCCTTCGCCATCGTATACCTCCTTATAATCAAAACATGATAAGCTCCGTTATATGACAAAACTAATTATATATGTCATCATAATCCTCTGCAAACATAAAGTCGATTGTTCTTGCTATCTTATTCGTTCCTATAGTCACAACATCAACCTTCTGTCCCAGCTTATATGTTTTGTGTGTTATTTCATTTACCATCTCATAATGGTTCTCGTCAAATATATAGAAGCCTGGCATATCATTTACAGATACCATTCCTTCTATTGTATTCGGAAGCTCGAC
This sequence comes from Lachnospira sp., assembly GCA_050872365.1. GTDB lineage: Bacteria > Bacillota > Clostridia > Lachnospirales > Lachnospiraceae > Lachnospira. Next base: position 2,458 of record JBNMGS010000344.1, on the reverse strand, counting down.
ATATATGCCCCAGTTTGTTACACCTGATATGACACCTGAGAACTTCTTACCCTTGAACTGCTCCATATATTCAACCATCTTAAGCTTGTCAGTATCTCTTTCTGCCTCATCTGCCCTTCGCTCCGTAGCACTTGTCTGCTCTGCAACATCCGGAAGTATCTTATAGTAGTGCTCTTTTCGCTTTTCGCTCATACCACCATGCAGACACTCTTTTATAATTCTGTGTATCTGTAAATCAGGATAACGTCTTATAGGCGATGTAAAGTGGCAGTAATACTTGGCTGCAAGTCCAAAATGTCCTACACATTCCGGTGTATACTTAGCCTTTTTCATTGAACGCAATGTAAGCCTGCTTATAAGATTTTCCTCATCTGAGCCTGATATTTTCTCTAAAAGCTTCTGAAGCTCCTTAGGATGTATCTCATCTGTTATGTGCATTGAATATCCAAAGTTATTGATAAATGTTGACAGCTTGATTATCTTTTCAGGGTCAGGATTTTCATGCGTTCTGTAAAGGAATGGAACTTCCTGCCAGAAATAATCTTCTGCAACTGTTTCATTAGCTACAAGCATAAAGTCCTCTATAAGCTTTGTTGCAACATTTCTGTCATAAGGCTCTATTTTAACCGGATGTCCCTTAGTATCAAGCACTATCTTAGACTCTGGAAAATCAAAATCTATCGAACCACGTGAGAATCTTTTCTTCCTAAGGAGCGCGGCAGCCTCCTCCATAAGCTTAAACATGGGAACTAATTCTTTATATTTTTCTATCTCATTTGCATCATTATCTTCAAGAATTTTCTTAACAGAAGTGTATGTCATTCTTCTATCGACATTGATGACTGACTCACATATCTTATGACCTACAACCACGCCCTTTGAATTAATATCCATAAGACAGCTGAGTGCAAGTCTGTCACAGCCTTCATTAAGTGAACATATGCCATTTGACAGCTGGTGAGGTATCATAGGTATAACTCTGTCAACAAGGTAAACGCTTGTACCACGTTTTAACGCCTCTTTATCAAGTGCACTTCCCTCTGTTACATAGTGGCTGACATCTGCAATATGAACACCAAGGTGATATATATCCCCTTCTTTTGTCAGCGATACAGCATCGTCAAGATCTTTTGAATCTTCTCCATCTATAGTAACCATAACAACATTCCTAAGGTCAGTTCTTCCCGCCTTATCCTTTTCGTCCACCTCATCAGGTATACTTTTTAGCTGCTTTTTAACCCCGTCAGGAAACTCTTCAGGAAGATCATATGCCTTGACTATCGACATAATATCTGTTCCCGGGTCGTCTATATGTCCTATGACTTCTGTAATTCTTCCCTCAGGATTTCTTCCGCCTTTGCCATAGTCTGTTATCTTTACTATAACCTTGCTACCGGTAACTGCTCCCTGCTCATACTCCCTGGATACGAATATATCACACGCTATCTTCTGGTTATCTGGCACAACAAATCCGAAGTTTTTGTTTTTCTGATATGTTCCCACAAGTGTCTTAATCTCGTGGTCAACTATATCTATAACCTTTCCTTCTGCTCTTTTATCGCCCTTTTTAGGAAGTGTTATAACTATCTTGACCTTATCATGGTAGAACGCATTTTTCGTGTCGCTTGCCTTTATAAATATATCCTCATCCTGTCCTTCTACTGACACAAAGCCAAAGCCCCTGCTTGTACTTTCAAATGTGCCAATAAGAGCTACATTATCCGGCTTCATATACTTTCCTTTTTTGCTTACACCTATTGTTCCGTCAGCCACAAGCGCATCCAGTACTTCCTGCAATTCATACTTTTTATCCTTAGGTATACCAAGTAATATGGCTATTTCCTTTGTCTTCATAGGAACATATAATTCATTATTAAGGATAAGGTCTGCTATATTTTTCTTTCTTTCCTTAAAAATATCTGTCTTCATCGTTGTCACCTCTGTTTCACATCCGCTTTTTTGCGCTTATTATATGATAAATTATTTACTCCGCCGTGCACGCACGTTTATAACAAAAAACACTCTTAAGATATATTATATCTTAAGAGCGTCCTCTGTAAACACTTAAATTAGAAATTAATATTTAAAATGATAGCAATAAGAACAAATAATACTGCAAGTACCTTTGTAATTGTAACAAGCTTTCCTTCCATTGAACGACCCTTGTTCTTACCCCAGTATGTGTCTGCCGCACCACTGATTGCACCTGAAAGGCCATTCTGCTTGCTTTCCTGCATAAGAACTACCACTGTTAAACATATACATACTAATATAAATATACCCATTAAGACTATTCTTAATGTATCAGCCCATGACATACCAAACATATATCAAACCTCCTAATAGATTGCAAAAATCACAATAAAAAGATTATACCAAATAAATAACAAATGTGCAACTAATATTTCACTTACATCATATAATTACTTTTTAATAAGAAGTGACTTTCCTGTCATCT
>JBNMGS010000343.1:0-2826 GCA_050872365.1 Lachnospira sp. | reverse complement strand
ATTGACAGTACTGTACAGCACACACGGCTTATGCTTAATCTGTTAAGTGAACAGCAGTTTTATGGCTATGTTAATTATATAGCAGGAGAAAGAATATGTTACAGAATGCCATGTGTATATGGCTGGAGTGAATACAGTGACGAATTAGTTTCAGTAATGAAGGACTTTATAGAGGATAATATGCCACAGATATGGGAATGTATAATAACGGACACATTAAAGGAAAGGTGCAGTGTATTATATGAAAAAATGTGTGGTATCCAGAAAAAAGTACTTAAAAACTTTCAGAGGTTTATCAGGGGTATCAGAATTGGAAATGAAAAAGGGGCTTACAAAGAACAGCAGGGTAAACAGGATTAAAAGCCATATAAGACTTAATATCTGTGATAAAAACAGCAGACGTGCAGGACGTGAGATATATAAAGAATATCATACATCAGCCAGAGTGACAGCTATAAAGATGATAGGTGTTGCCGGCCTGTGCGAAGGTGCCGGTACAACGCAGATGTGTATAATGCTCGCCGCATTTATGGGCAGAGTATTAAAGAAAAAAACTGCGGTTATCGGCGATGAGAAAACCTATAGTTTTATGTTAAGACAGATGGCACAGGCAAGGGCAATATATCATAAGGGAATAGGCAGCAGGCATGCATACAGCGTGAATGGCATTGATTATTACTGTGGGATGTATGATGACTACACAGGCATATTAAGGTAGAGATATGATGTGATTATACAGGATATAAGCCTTAACAGTGCTGAGGATACATTTGCAAGGACTGTATCAAGACTGTCGGGATGCGATGTTAAGCTGTTGACCGGGTCAATGCTTCCATGGAAGTCAAAGGAATGTGAGAAGAAGTTAGAAAGGGTAAGACGCTTTCTTGATGTAAGAGGACTGAAAATGGTGACACTGACAATGTGTGAAAGTCCGGCAGCAGAAACTATAGAAAAATATGGTGTAAGTATTGTTGCTATGCCGTTTGAGAGAAATCCATTTACGATAAGTTCCAAAAACTTAAGGAGCCTTATGGAGCTTCTGGATATAATGTAGCATGTAGTAAAGGCTTATTACTATGTCAGGCTTACAGGTTACAGGATTATAATATCACGAAAAGCGGGTTCCTTCGCTTACATTGATGTCGCAGTGGATTGTGATAGTGCAGGGCGCGAAGCAGTCCACGGACATCATACTTTGGGATTTAACGCCCGCATCATATTTTTAATGTCAAATAAAAAGTTTTATGTTAAGATATGAGTTAAGTAAAAACGAATGGAGACTGATGTATGAATAGTAAGGATAAAGGAAAGTCTAAGCTTGGATTACTGGGTGTGGCAGCAGCGGTAATTCTTGTTGTGATTGTGGCAGGAGCAGTGTTTATGAAAAGGTATGCGCCATCTAAGCAGTGGATGAGCGGATATGAGTACTTTGATGCAGATAAGGCATCGGATAGTGCTCTTGTTATAATCAATGGAACAAAGTATCAGGATACAGGTGTCAGTGTGGATGGTATCTGGTATCTTCCTGCGGACTTTATAGCAGACAATATCAATATAAGATTTTATGAGGATGGCGAGAGTAATGCCATTCTTTATACAGATGATAAGAAAACGTATACATATGAGCCGGGAAAGAACATTTATACTGATAGTGATAATAATCAATATAATACAAACTATCCGGTGGCGGTGGCTGTAAACGGCAGCACATACATAGCATGGGATTATGTGGCACAGTATACTAACTGTACTTATGCATATGGTGAGGAGCCGGCAAGAATATGTATAAACAGCATAGATGGTGAGGAAAAGGTTGTTGATGCAAAGAAGGATATATATGTAAGATACCGTGGTGGTATAAAAAGCGATATTCTTGAAAAGATAGAAAAAGGCAGCAGGCTTTATTATGAGGATGACCTTGACGACTGGATAAAGGTTACAACACAGACCGGATATACAGGTTATGTGAAGAGCAGTGAGGTTAATGAGGATTATATATATGTGCCAGAGGATACCTATGTGGAAGAATATACAAGGGTTATGTCTGACAGTGCTGTAAGGCTTGGCTGGTTTCAGGTAGGAGGAACATCTGGAAACAGCACTGCGGCAGCTATGGTAAGTTCATCTTCCGTAAATGTAATATCACCAACATGGTACAGCATTACATCTGCCTCAGGAAGTGCTTCAAGCTATGCACAGGCTTCGTGGGTGAGCGATATGCATGCGAGGGGAATAAAGGTATGGCCTCTTATTAATGACTTTGACAAGGATATAGACTATGCGGCTCTGTTTTCTTCAAAGAGTGCAAGAAGGACACTTATAGGAACACTTATAAAGGATGCCACAGCTTATGGATATGACGGCATTAATCTGGACTTTGAGAATGTCAAAAAGGATTATGCTAAGGACTTTTTACAGTTTGTAAGAGAGCTTGCGGTTGAATGTCATAAGAACAATATAATATTATCGACAGATAATTATAAGCCGGAAGCTTATAATAAGTTCTATAATCTTAAGGAACAGTCTTCATATGTGGATTATGTCATAGTGATGGCGTATGATGAGCACTACGCAGGTTCAGAGGCAGGCTCAGTTGCTTCACTGCCTTTTGTGAGGGAGGCTGTAAGTGATACGGTTGCACTTGTTCCATCTAATCAGGTTATAGTAGGAATACCTTTCTATACAAGGATATGGAGTGTGTCGGGTTCAACTACAACAAGCCGTGCTGTCGGTATGCAGGATGCCATAAATGAGCTTAATGCGGACGGTCAGACAGCACCATGGAATGAGGAGGCAGGACAGTATGTCAGCTCATATGAGAAGAAT
>JBNMGS010000342.1:0-2829 GCA_050872365.1 Lachnospira sp. | reverse complement strand
CCTTATAGGTGCAGCTCTTGTTCTCTGGATGCAGGCAGGCTTTGCCATGGTAGAAACAGGATTCACTAGCGCAAAGAATTCAGGTAACATTATTATGAAGAATCTGCTGGACTTCTGTATTGGTACAGTAATGTTCATTCTTATCGGATTCAGTTTCTTATTAGGTGAAGATTTACTTGGTTTTATCGGAAAGCCTGGTTTTGATATCTTCACAGCTTACAAAGATTTTGATTTTTCAAGTTTTGTATTTAACTTAGTATTCTGTGCTACAACAGCTACTATTGTTTCAGGTGCTATGGCTGAGAGAACAAAGTTCTTATCATATTGTGTATATTCAGCAGTTATCTCAGCACTTATCTATCCAATAGAAGCTCACTGGATCTGGGGTGGCGGCTGGCTTGCACAGTTAGGCTTCCATGATTTCGCAGGTCCATGTTGTATTCACATGGTTGGTGGTATATCAGCTCTTATCGGTGCCAAGATTCTTGGACCTCGTATTGGTAAGTTTGAAAAAGATGCTAATGGCAAGGTTATAAAGGTAAATGCTTTCCCAGGACATAACATTCCACTTGGTGCACTTGGTGTATTTATTCTGTGGTTTGGCTGGTATGGATTTAATGGTGCAGCAGCAACAACAATTGAAGATTTAGGTTCTATATTCCTTACAACAACAGTTGCTCCAGCAGTTGCAACAGTAACATGTATGATATTTACATGGATAAGATATGGTAAGCCGGATGTTTCAATGTGTTTAAATGCTTCACTTGCAGGTCTTGTAGGTATAACAGCACCTTGTGATGTAACAGATGCTCTTGGCGCAACAATGATAGGTATTGTTTCAGGACTTTTAGTTGTATTTGGTGTATGGCTTCTTGACTACAAGCTTCATATTGATGACCCTGTAGGTGCTGTAGCAGTACATATGATGAATGGTATCTGGGGTACAATCGCAGTTGGTCTTTTCGCAACAAGTTCAGCACCTGGATATGCAATTGCTTTAGAAAGTGGTTCAATTAAGGGAGAAGGTCTTTTCTATGGTGGTGGATTCACACAGTTAGGACTTCAGTTATTAGGATTTGTAACAGTTGCAGCATGGGCAACAGTCTGCATGATTATTGTATTCCTTGTAATTAAGGCTACTATCGGACTCAGAGCTTCTAAGGAAGAAGAAATCAGAGGTCTTGATATTATGGAGCATGGTCTTTCAAGTGCTTATGCAGGATTTGAATTCGGCGGAATGGATTTTGTTGACGGAGATGTTGAGACAATCGGTTCAGAGTCAATGGAAGCTTCAGTACCAGCTCTTGTTAAGACTTCAGAAGATGGTGAAGGCAAGAAGATTACTAAGGTTGAGATTCTTATGAAGCAGGAGAGATTCGAAAGATTCAAGAAGGCTATGAACGATATCGGAGTTACAGGTATGACAGTTACACAGGTTCTTGGATGTGGTACACAGAAAGGTGCTCCTGAATATTACAGAGGTGTTCCAATGGATATCCAGCTTCTTCCTAAGACACAGGTTGAGATGGTAATATCATCAGTTCCTGTAATGGATGTTATAAATGCTACAAGAAAGGCACTTTATACAGGTCATATCGGCGATGGTAAGATTTTCGTATATGATGTTGAAGATGTAGTTAAGGTAAGAACCGGTGAGTCAGGCTTCGATGCTCTTCAGGGAGAAGACGATTAATATAAAAATGTAGTAACAAAATGTAGTAATAATAAGAATATGTAAATCGTGGGATTGGACTTTTTCAGTGTTCCGGCATTGGAAAAGTCCAATTTTTAATGGGATTGTATTGATTTTAATAATGAAATAAGCATGAAATCTCACATTTATGCCTTTACTTTTGGCGATAAAGATAATAAAATATTAAGTAATATGTAGGGACGTATAATGTATATCTGATTTTATTATGTCGGGTACATTTATGCCGCCTAAATTTTCTTAAGGAGGAAATATTTACAATGGCAAGACAGAAACAGTCAATGGATGGTAATACAGCCGCAGCTCATGTAGCCTATGCCTACACAGAAGTAGCTGGTATCTATCCTATCACACCTTCAAGCCCAATGGCTGATGTAGTTGATACTTGGTCAGCTCAGGGATTGAAGAACATTTTTGGTAACACTGTTAAGGTAGTAGAGATGGAGTCAGAGGCAGGTGCTGCAGGTACAGTACACGGTTCTTTAGCAACTGGTGCTTTAACTACAACATTTACAGCTTCACAGGGTCTTCTTCTTATGATTCCTAACATGTACAAGATTGCTGGTGAGCAGCTCCCATGCGTATTTGACGTATCAGCTCGTACAGTATCTACACATGCTCTTAATATCTTTGGTGATCACTCAGATGTTTACGCCTGTCGTCAGACTGGTTTCGCTATGCTTTGCGAGACTAACCCACAGGAAGTTATGGATTTAAGCCCAGTTGCACACTGTGCAGCACTTGAAGGCAAGACTCCATTCATTAACTTCTTCGATGGATTCCGTACATCACATGAGATTCAGAAGATTGAGAAGTGGGATTATGAAGATCTTAAGGATATGTGCCCAATGGACGCAGTTGATGAATTCAGAGCACATGCACTTAATCCTAACCACCCAGCAGCTCGTGGTTCACATGAGAATGGAGATATCTTCTTCCAGCATCGTGAAGCATGTAACTCATTATATGATGCACTTCCAGATGTTGTTGAGAAGTACATGGGCAAGGTTAATGAGAAGCTTGGTACAGACTATGATCTCTTTAACTACTACGGAGCTCCAGATGCAGACAGAGTAATCGTTGCTATGGGTTCTATCAATGATGTAGCTGAAGAAGTT
>JBNMGS010000341.1:0-2844 GCA_050872365.1 Lachnospira sp. | reverse complement strand
GGTGTTATATTTTTAGGCAGACTGCCGATATAAACTCTAGAAACAACTTTGGAACCAATATGATAGAAAAGGACTTCTTTCAAGGTTGAAAGTTTAATATTATTACGAAAACATTGTTTTATATACGCACACGGAGGTGAAAGATAATGGGAATTGAAAAGATAAGCGGTCAGGCTGGATATCAGAGCCAGGCAGTACAGGCTGCTTCACAGACTGCTAAGGTCAACGTAGCACCATCATCAGAAACTAATAATTCACAGGATTCAGTAAACAACGCAGCACATACAGCAGCTGTTATGCAGATAAATTCTTCACAGAAGGCTAATACAGACAGCAACAGCACAGGTAACAGCAACAGTGGTGCAGAGACAAGCCTTAAACAGCAGGAAGATCAGAAAGAAGCATCTATCCAGAAGCTTAAGGATATCCAGAAGGTTATCAATCATAATACAGTAGCAGAGTTCGGATACAATGAGCCAACTAACCGTATTACGATTAAGATCAAGGATAAAGATACTGATGAGGTTATCAAGGAGATACCATCAGAAAAGGCACTTGAGATGCTTGCCAAGGCGTGGGAACTCGCTGGTATTATGGTGGATGAGAAGAGATAACTAAAGTAAAGTATGACTATATCTCGTATTATATGAACATCGAAGAGTATATTCATGTATAGAATGGAGGAATAATATGCCAATTAGATTATCAGGTATGGTTTCAGGTATGGATACAGAGACACTTGTATCTGCACTTGTATCAGGATATAAGTTAAAAAAAGATAATCTTGTCAAAGCACAGACAAAGCTTTCATGGAAACAGGAAAAGTGGAAGACCATGAATACTAGTATATATAGTTTTTATAGTGGAAAGCTGTCTGCAGGAAGATTCTCTAATGCATACAGTCTTAAGAAAGCAACAGCATCTAAATCTTCTGTTGCAACAGTAACGGCAAGTACAACAGCAGTTACCGGTAATCAGAGCCTTAAGGTTAATCATCTTGCATCATCTGGTTATCTTACAGGTGGTGAGATTAAAGCAACGGATGGTAGCAAATTTACAGGCTCAAGTAAGGTATCAGATATAACAGGTCTTGATAGCGGAAGTTTTACATTGACAGTTGATGGTAAGACCTCTAATATACAGATTACAGATGGAATGACAGTTAACGGACTTGTTGTAAAGTTAAAGGAAGCTGGTGTACAGGCAAGCTTTGATGAAAATAACCAGAGATTCTTTGTAAGTTCTAAAACATCAGGAGCTGACGGAGATTTTACTATTACAGCTAATGATGATAATGGTAGAAAGGCACTTAAAGAACTTGGATTACTATCTAAACCTGAAGCTGATTCTAAGGAAACAAAAGAATATGAAAGACTTGCCGGATTAGTGGAAGGCACAGATGCATATAATGCGGAACTTGAATCTATGTATACCAAGGTTACAGCAGATCAGGTTGCAAAGAACTATGCAGATCAATATAATGCTGCCAAGAAAGCACTGGATACTATAACATCAAATGATACATGGGATGATAATATCGAAGATAACATAAAAGCTGCTGAAAGCCGTCTTTATAAAACGGATAAAGGAGCTAATGATTTTGATAAATTTATAAAGAAAAATGATGATGGTACCTATGTAGTAGATGACAATGGTAAACCTGTATATGAGTCTGAAGAAAAAATGAAAGAAATAGATGAGACTTTATATGCAGAGTATGTTTCAGTAACCAAGAATCTAGCTAGCAATAAGGCTATGTATGCGGATTATAAAAAATATTCGGAAATTGTAGATACTACAAGAGAATACGTAAGTTTTAATAAAGATGAGACAGGAAAAGATATAGATTATCCGGCAGTTGCAGATGCTACGAATGAGAAAGTACTAGAAGCAGTTTCAAGTACGAATGAAGCTGCTAAAAATAATGCTAAAAATCTATTAGATTCAAAGATAGCCGTGGCACAATCAAGTACAAGTCTTACAGATGACGATTATTCTTCAGGTGCTGTAAGAAAACTTGGACAGGATTCAGAGATAGTCCTTAATGGTGCTACATTTAAAAGTAATACTAATAACTATTCAATCAATGGCCTTACTATCCAGGTAACAGCGGAAACAGATCCGGATGAAGAAGTTACTATAACAACAGAAACAGATGTGGATGGCATATATAAGTCTATCAAAGATATGTTCACTGAATATAACAAGCTTATCAAATCTATGGATGAGGCTTATAATGCTGATAGTTCGAAAGGGTACGAGCCGCTTACAGATGATGAAAAAGAGGCAATGACCGATAAGGAAATAGAAAAGTGGGAAGATAAGATTAAGACTTCTCTTTTAAGAAAAGATGGAACTTTGAGTAGTATTATAGATAGTATGAAGAATACTATGGCGTCATCAATCAATATCAATGGAAAAAATTATGCACTTTCAAGTTTCGGTATATCAACTATGGGATATTTCTCATCAGGTGATAATGAAAAGGGTGTATATCATATAGATGGAGATCCTGATGATACAACGACATCTGGTAATGATGATAAGTTAAGAGCTATGATAGCCAGTGATCCAGAGACTGTGGTAACATTTTTCTCAAAGTTGTGTACTAACTTATATACACAACTTGGTAATAAGATGGCAACTACGTCCATAAGTAGTGCGTTTACAGTATATAATGACAAGCAGATGAGTACGCAGTATTCAGAGTATAGCACAAAAATTACAGAAGCGGAGAATAATGTTACAACATGGGAAGATTATTATTATAGTAAGTTCTCATCGATGGAATCAGCTTTATCAAAGCTTAATTCACAGACATCTTCATTGTCAGGGCTTTTTGGT
>JBNMGS010000340.1:0-2863 GCA_050872365.1 Lachnospira sp. | reverse complement strand
GTCATAGACTGAATCATAATAGGATTGCCGCCACCAATAAGTTTATCACCTATTTTAATAACCTTTGTATTATCTCTATACATATTAATCCTCATTTCTGCGCACGTTTTTTGCACATATCGAGTTTGCGTCAAGTGTGCGCGGACACAAATCCCGTGTGTAAAAATTTATTTTTCACACTAATCCTGCGTGTGAATATCACACTTTCACACTATGTTACAATACTTAGAATAACCCTCTTATGTCCTTAAACATAATATAAACCATAAGTGCAAGTAAAAAAATCATTCCTATGAAATGAACTATTCCTTCATGTTCTTTCTTGACTGGCTTGCCCCTTAATACCTCAAGTATAAGAAATACAAGTCTTCCGCCATCAAGTGCCGGTATAGGAAGAAGATTCATAACACCCAGATTAGAGCTTATAAGTCCTGCAAGATTAAGCAGGTTTAAGAACACATAAAAAGCACCATCTGCCTTGCTTTCCTCAACAATATCGCTCATAATACTTACAGTTCCCACCGGTCCTGACAAATCATTGATGCCTACCTTACCCGTAAACATCATACCAAGGCTTCTTATAACTGTATTAACACTATATCTGACTTCCCCTAAAGCATATTTCAGTGTTTGTATTGGCGAAACCTTATCTCTTGCCCCGTAACATGCAAATCCAGTATAATAATATTCATTTTCTACATATTTAGGAGTCATTGATAATGTTAAATCTGCTCCATCCCTTAATACTGTAACATCAATACTCTGTCCATTACATTTGTTTATCTGATCGCTTATCTGTGTACTGTTATCAACTGACACACCATTAATAGCAACTATTTTATCACCTTTCCTGATACCTGCTATTGCCGCTGGATTTCCATCAGATACAGAATCGATTGAGCCATTCTGTTCAAGTGTAATACCTATCTGATATTTTTCCTGTTTAACATACTCAGGAACAAGTGTTGTAGTATATTTCTGACCGTCTCTTACATATGTTATATTCATATTTTCATCAGCATGATAATATCTGTAAAATGAATAATCCCTGTAAAACGTAACCTTCTGATTATTCACTTTAACTATTGTATCACCTTCCTTAAGTCCTGCAGCTGCTGCCGGAGAATCTTCATACAGTACATCTACCCTGCATGGGTCATAACCTATACTTCCAACAATAACAACAGCACATACGAAAGCAAGAATAAAGTTAAATACAGGACCCGCAGCTATAACAGCAATCCTTGACCATACTGACTTGTTTGCAAAAGACTTTGACATATCGTATCCCTGTTCAAGTGCCTCATCTTTAGCCTTCTGTGACATATAACTGCCTGCTGTCGTATTGCCACTATGTGCTGCGTTGCCTATATCATCCAGGGTATTCCATGTATTTTCTTTATTATTTTCTTTTAAATTATTATCCTGTAAGTTGTTTCCAGAAGTATTACTTTCTGGTGTGTCCCCATTACTTTCATCTTCTTCATCTTCATTTTCTGCCTCAAGAAAATCCTCTCCAAGCATAATACATGCACCACCAAAAGGCAGAAGCTTAAGACAATACTCTGTCTCTCCCTTTTTGAAATGAAGAAGTTTAGGACCAAAACCAAGTGAAAATTCTACCACTGTTATTCCATTAGCCTTTGCAACTATAAAATGTCCAAACTCATGTATAATAATTATTATACTCAATACAAGTATTGCCAATATTACATTTAAAACCAATTTACCACTTTCCTCCGATCATCTCATATACATTCTTCTCTGTATCAAGAATCTCATTAACAGATGGATTATCAATAAAATCCACCTCATTCATAGCGTACTCTATGATATCCGGTATATCAAGATATTTTATCTTTCTATCTAAAAACTTTGCAACGGCAAGCTCATTGGCTGCATTAAAAGCTGTTGGTATATTGCCTCCCCTGTCTGATGCTTCATAAGCAAGCTTAAGTCCCTTAAATGTCTCCATATCCGGTTTTTCAAACGTTATCTGTCCAAGTTCAAAGAAATCAACTCTTTTAGTATTAAGCTCTCTTCTATGCGGATAGTACAATGCGTACTGTATTGGAAGCCGCATATCAGGACTTCCAAGCTGTGCCATAATGCCGCCATCAACAAATTCCACCATAGAATGTATTATGCTTTGTGGCTGTACAACAACGCATACTTTTGATGATGGAACATCAAAAAGCCACTGTGCCTCCATAACTTCAAGTCCCTTATTAACCATTGTTGATGAATCAATCGTTATTTTTCTACCCATAGCCCAGTTAGGATGATTAAGTGCATCCTCAAGTGTAACATTTTCAAGGTCTTCTCTCTTTTTTCCTCTGAATGGACCTCCTGATGCCGTAAGAAGTATTCTTTCAACCTCTCTTTTATACTCTCCATTAAGTGACTGGAATATTGCAGAATGTTCACTATCAACCGGATATATATTCACTCCATTATCTTTAGCAAGCTTCATAATAATATGGCCTGCTGTCACAAGTGTTTCCTTATTGGCAAGTGCTATATCCTTATGTGCTTCAATAGCCTTAATAGTAGGAATTATTCCCATCATTCCAACAACTGCTGTAAGCACTATATCAGCACTTTCTATAGTTGCAGCTTCAACAAGTCCCTCATCACCATATACTATCCTTACATCAATATCTGAAAGAAGGATTTTAAGTTCTGAAGCAAGTTTTTCACTACCTATGCATACAAGCTCAGGTTTAAACTCACGTACCTGCTCTGCCAGTTCTTTAACTCTTGTGCCAGCTGCAAGCGCTGCCACCTTTATATCCTTGTTTCTCCTTATAACATCCAATGTCTGCGTTCCAATAGAACCTGTTGAACCCAGTACAGATATACC
>JBNMGS010000339.1:0-2881 GCA_050872365.1 Lachnospira sp. | reverse complement strand
GTTCTTTTTTAAGTGCACAAAAGTTTAAAATTATAGGACAAATAGCCTAAAACCGCGTAAATTAGGGGGGGGGTAGAAGCTATACTTCATAATTGAAGTGGAAAAATGATATGCTGGGCATTCTTGACAAGTAAACTTAGCATACGTATAATCAATCAGGATGCAGATGATTTATAATAAATAAGGTATACAAAAGTATATAGATTTTTATGTGTTATTTATATAAGTGTATAACTGTATCGGAGAGTTACGAGTAAGAATAGAAAATAATAGGAGAAAAAATGGAAACAAATATTAAACAGGACAATAATGAGGAAGTAGAAATCGACATAATGCAGATATTAAGAATGCTTTTAACAAAGATATGGGTATTGATAATATCTGGAATCGCAGTGGGAATAATAGCTTTTTCTATAACAGAACTTGCGATTACACCATTGTATCAGTCATCAATAAAATTATACATAATTAACAGACAGAATGGTTCAACAACAACTTTAAGTGATATCCAGTCATCAACACAGCTTGTTCAGGATTATAAGGTTCTTGTAACAAGCCTTCCAGTTGTAGAGCAGGTTATAAGAAATCTTGAACTTGATATGGATTCGGATGAGCTTGTATCTAGAATTAAATGCGAGATAGAATCAGATTCACGAGTTCTTCAGGTTACAGTTACAGATGAGGATCCTGAAAGAGCAAAGAAAATAGTTGATGCGGTTGCTGATATATCAGCAAAACAGATAACATCAGTTATGCAGATAGAGGGTGTTAATGTTATAGAATATGGACGAGTTGCTACAGAGCCATCAAGTCCTAATGTTAAGAAGAATACAATACTTGGTGCGGCTGTAGGTGTAGTAGTAGCTATAGCAGTGCTTGTAGTAAGATTTATACTTGATGATACTATTAAGTCAGCTGAAGATGTTGAAAAATATCTTGGAATAACTAACCTTTCACTTATTCCACTTACAGAAGAAGAATATAATGGTGCTTCAAACAGTAAGAAAAAGAAGAAAAGAAAGTAATTAGATGACGGATGAAAAGAAAGGTTGGAGGGATTAATAATGCAGAGAATTAATATAGAAAGTACCCAGCAGGATAATTATCAGGTAAGAGAAAGTTATAGAAACTTACGTACAAACATATTTCTTAGTGGTAAAGATACTAAGGTGGTTATGTTTACAAGCTGCGGACCAAACGAAGGTAAATCAACAGTTACAATGAATCTTGCTTCATCAATAGCTGATGGAGGCAAGAGAGTTTTATTCATAGATTGCGACTTAAGAAAGTCAGTACTTGTAGGACGTTATAAGGTTAAGAAAGGTGTTAAGGGTCTTACTCACTTTTTATCAGGTCAGAATACACTTGATGAAGTGATTTATTCAACTAACGTAGAGAATATGGATGTTATCCTTGCAGGACCTGTGCCACCAAACCCGGCAGAATTGCTTGATAGTCAGCTTTTTAAGGAAACAGTAAAGCAGATGCGCGAGCAGTATGATTATGTAATAATAGATACACCACCGCTTGGTCCTGTAATCGATGCGGCTATTGTTGCAACAGTAAGTGATGGTGCGGTACTTGTAATTGCAGCTAACCAGGTCAGCTATAAGTTTGCCCAGAATGTTATGGAACAGCTTAGAAAGACTAAGATAAGAATTATAGGAAGTGTACTTAATAAAGTAGATTTATCAGAGAATGGATATTATGGTAAGTACTATGGTAAATATTACGGTAAGTACTATGGAAGTTACTATGGCAACTATCACAGTGAAGAGTCACCAGATAAGTCATTTGAAAAGGCTAGAGAGATGACAAGAAATAATGCAGCAAAGAATCAGGTAAGAACTTCTTCTTCATCAGCTGCATCACGTGATAATAAAAAAGCAGTAGCAGGAAGTGTTGGTTCTGTAGCAGCAAGAAAAAAGGCACATACACAGAGTGCGGCTAATTCAAGAAGCAATACAGGCAGTAAAGCAGGTAATGTCAATGGAGTGCCACCAAAGAAAAGAAGTGGTAAAACAGAAGAATATGAAGGAGATTTTCTTCTTGATATGAATTTTGATGATGATAAGAAATAAGCATACAAAATAGCAACAGCAGATTAAACAACGGGGAATGTATGATAAGCTATAATATGAGTAACAGAGGATGTGAGAAGTTTGAATAATTCTAATAATGCGCGTGACAGTGTGCAAAATATAATGTTATTTTTTATAGATGTTATAAGTGTTCTTATAGCATATTATGTGTCTGGTATAATATGGTTATTTGTGTACAGGCACATAGGGATTGATAAAACGGTAGTACAGCTAAGTACTAATCTTGATACGATAATTGTTGCTGCGCTGATTGGAATGCTGTTTGCAAACGATAAAGGACGTTTTCTGAAACGTGGTAAATTCGAAGAGTTAAGAGCTGTGATATATAAAGTTGTTGTATTTGCAGCTATAGCAGCCGTATACGAGCTTATAACAAGAAGAAGCCAGATACCAAGAGGTGTATATATATGTACAGTTCTGGCAAGCCTTGTTCTTATATTCGTTGGAAGAGAGCTTATGAAAAAATATCTTAAAGCTCTTGGCAAAAATGAGGACAAAGCAGCAAGAGTTATAGCTATAACTATGAAAGAGCGCGCTGAACACCTTGTAGATAATCTTGACAGAGAAGAAGACTGGGTAAGAACATTATCAGGTTTAATCGTTATGGATGAGAATCTTGAAGGACAGGAAATAAAAGGCGTAAAAGTTGTAGCAAATGCACACAGCATGATGACCTATATCAAAAATGAGATTGTTGACGAGGTTTATATAGATGTTAATGAGAATATAAGAAATCATCTTAAGCCTATGGTTATGCATCTTGAGGATATGGGTATAAC
>JBNMGS010000338.1:0-2885 GCA_050872365.1 Lachnospira sp. | reverse complement strand
TGAATAATTTAATATTTGTGATGCAGGAATTAAAAGGCATTTTGTATCATTGCAATTTATATCATCATATTAATTGTACATTAATATAATTTGACTGCCTGTATAGTATATTACAGCAGTAATAAGGAGGAGTAACATATGGTAGATATTTATTTTGACAAATTATACAGATATCCAAGGATTCAGGAGTGTGTAAATATAGCGGTTCCATTCAGGAAAGGTGCGCTTAACGATATATCGCAAATAGCTATATTGCAGAATGGAAAACAATGTCTTATACAACCAGAGGTTACTGCAAGGCACGATGATGGTAGTGTCAAGTTCTTATTTGTAAGATTCATGGCAGATATTCCTGCTAATAAACGAACAAGAGTGGTTCTGGCTGTTAGTAAAGATGAATATGAAGATGCAATGTCGGCTTCAAGAACTTCAACAGTGTCAACATCTGCATCCTTTAAAACATTGCATGACGGGGAAGATGTGGCTAAAAATGATAGTTTATTAACAACAGTATCTGTCAATAATATAGCCGGAAATGTTAATAACTCGTCTGGAAATTCGTTACTAAGTGTAGAAAAGCTTGATAATGGATTTAAAGTGAACTGTAAAGAATTAAAGTATGAAGTTACTAATAATTCGGAAAATATATTTACAAAACTTGATGATGGAAGAAAGATATATACTGCAGATAATTTTGAAGGTCCTGTACTTAAAGACAGAGATGGTAATGATTATAAAATGTCAATAGGTGAGTGGAGAATAGTAAATCAGGGACCTGTTGAAATAACGCTGGCGGCAAGGGCATATAACATAGCGCAATCAGGTGAAAGTAAGTGTAAGAGTTTTAATGAAAACACAGAATGTTATAATCATAATGAACAGAATAATCATAATGAAGAAAAAGATAACACTAATGCATGTAAAAAAATTGAAGCAGAGATAAGAATTACAGCGTATGCAGGAAAGCCATGGGTTAATGTGTCATATAGAATAATTAATACATCAGAAGAAGAACTTAAAATAAAATCACTTGTATTTTATATAAAGAATTCGCAGGAAAGTAAAATAACAGATAAGCTTGCACATATAGATATAGCAGCTGGAAATGATTCAACAGGATGTGGAGATATTCTTACAGATAATTCTAATAATGAAGGACCTATATTTATGACAAGAGGAACAGGTGAACTTGATATGATAGAACGTAAGGCACCGGTTTCTAGTATCAGAACTATGGTTGCTGCATCTAATTATAAAACGAGCTTTATCATAGGCAGGGACGGAGAAGAAGTAAATGAAACCATAGATGATAGCTATCTTGTAAAGGAAGCCAATGAACACTATGCAGAAGTATTGTATGGAACGTTTATGGCTGATTACACAGATGCATATGATGGCTTCTGCGTAACAGTTCATCAGGCACAGCAGAATTATCCAAAGGCAATAAAATCGTGTAAAGATGGAATAGCAGTCATGCTTGTGCCAGAGGGTGTCGGCGAAATAACTATGCAGTCAGGTATGGCCAAGGAACAGAATTTCCTTATACACTGGCATAGCCCTGAAACAAGAATATGGGAAATAGATAATCGTAGTCTTATATATCAGATGCCTGACAGACCGTACATAGCGCCACAGGTTTTCAAGGAATCAGGTGTTATGCTTGATGTATTTCCTGACAAATACAATGAAGATGTTGAGATAGCACTTATGGCTAAGGCAGATGGACATTCAAGGTGTTATGGAATGCTTAACTGGGGTGATACAGTAGATATGGGTTATACAGTTCAGGGAAGAGGCGGTGGAAAACCAGTATGGAGTAATAACGAATATGATTATCCTCATGCCTGTGCACTTATGTATGCCAGAAGTGGAGTGAGAAGATTTCTGGACTATCTGATAGTGTCAGCTAAACACTGGATGGATGTTGATATATGCCACTATAGCAGTAACCCTTTAAGAATCGGAGGACAGTGGGAGCATACAGCCGGACATTGTAAGAATGGTGTTATGGTATGCTCACATGAATGGGTTGAAGGACTTTTGGATTATTATCATCTTACAGGTGATGAGAGAGGCTATGAGGCAGCTATTGGTATTGGAAATAATGTTTTAAAGCTTCTTGAGACTCCTATGTATCAGGTTCCGGGAGAAGCTAATGCAAGAGAAACAGGCTGGGCATTACGCACGCTGACAGCTCTTTATGTTGAAACAAACGATAAAAAATGGCTTGCAAAATGTGACTGGATAATTGACAGCTTTAAGAAGTGGGAAGAAGAATATGGCGACTGGTTATCACCATATACAGACAACACTGCTATAAGAGTCGGATTTATGATATCAGTGGCTATTGGAAGTGTTATGAGATATTACAGAGTATTTCCAAGAGAAGACATAAAAAAGATGATAATACATGCAGTAGATGACCTTGTTGAGAATTGTTATATGGATAATGGTTTATTCTACTATAAGGAGCTGCCAAGTCTTGCAAGAAATGGCAATAATACACTTCTGCTCGAATCACTCACCATAGCCTATGAGCTGACAGGAGATGCTTCATATCTGAAATACGGACTTAAAACATTTGAAAGAGCCATAAACCAGGCAACAGGCGGAGCGGTAGGCGTTAAGACGGTTATAGATGATGCAGTAATATGTAAGGGCGACTCGGGAAAAGGTTTTGCACAGAGCTTTATACCGCTTGCAATGTATTATAATGCGATTAGTGAGAATGGGATGAGTATTACTGTTTAGCACAGTTTATTTTTATTGACAAACGAACGCCATGAGGCTTGTGAGGTATTTTAAGAATAAGGCTCCAGTCACCAGAAAACTGATTGGATATTTCTAAGATATTCCATGTAGATGATGTTAACGGACGTAACCGC
>JBNMGS010000337.1:0-2889 GCA_050872365.1 Lachnospira sp. | reverse complement strand
GATTATAACATAATATTTTTATTTTTAGGCAAATTAAATACTCTAAAAACATAATTTAAGCAGTCTTTCATTTTCAATGATCGACTGCTTTATCATTATTAATCTTATTATTCTTTACTGAACATTCTATGCCTTATGCTCCATAATCAACATTCCGTCCTGCTATATCAGCATAATCTGCTTTCTTATGGTTCTGTCCATACTGTGTTGCAGGGTACTTTATCGCAGTATTAGTAACGCCACCTGATACATATGACCTGCCACATTCCGGGCACACTGCTGTCTTAACTGTAACTGTAGCATTAATAACTTCACCATCCTTAGAAGAAGCTTTCCTGTATGCATTGGAAACATGCTCCTGCTCATGTGCCATAACTTTGGAAGCTGCTCCTGATGGGTCTATATGTGTTGCACTCTTATAAGAAACATTAGCTTCATCCGAACCATCTTTATACTTTCTGTTCTTACAGGTTTCACATTCCATCTGTCCCGATCTTTTCATAGCCTTAATCTGAGCCTGGCTATAATCATCTGATAAACCATAACTGTTTTCTATACGCATAATAAACCTCTTTTCTGCGCACGTTTTCACATAGAGAATTGATGTCAAGTGCGCAAAGACACCAGCCTCTTATTGGGTTGGATTGTGAAAGTACGTGCCATATAACAATCTGCAGTCATCAAAACTGGTAGTTTTTAACCCCAACATCATATGTACGCTGCTATAATAAGTACCACCGCCATAGATACATTGACTATTGTAAAATGCAGCATATACTTTCCTATACTATTTTCACTGTCAGCATAATTATCCTGCCCTTTTTCTTCTTTTTCTTTCTTTATTTCCTGTGCATAAAACTTATAGGATATAAGACTTGCAAGTGAAGCTATAACTGTGCCTAAGCCACCTATATTAACACCTATCATAAGTGCCTTATACTCTGTTGTAAAGCCTGACAGAAGAATGGCTGACGGAACATTACTTATCACCTGGCTGCATAAAAATGATACTATCACTTCCCTGCCACTAAGAACAGTATTAATAACAGTTCTTACTATGTCTATTCTTCCCATATTTCCTATAAACACGAAAAATGCTATAAATGTTAACAAAAGGTTATAATCTATAGATAAAAATAATAATTTTTCATGAAAAACTATGTTAAGAATAATACATACACATACTATTATTATTAAAAGATACTGATATGGAAGTATTCTTGCTACTGTTAAAAGGCTTATGACAAACGATATAAGAAGGATAATATTCTCACACAATTTCTTTTGTTGCGATTTATCAATATCACATTTATCTAATGATAAATTTTTCACCAATTGCGAACTCTCATCTGATGATAAATTTTTCACCAATTGCGAACTCTCATCTGATGATAGTATCCCACCATCAGTTAAATCCCTGCTGCCAGATAAATTCACCTCAACCTTATAATTCTTATGCAGCAGGCACACAAGAAGTATCATTATGAGTGATATAACTGATAATGGTCCCATAACCCTGATAAAATCCATAACACTCATGCCTGAAACAGAATACAGGTATATATTCTGTGGATTACCCACCGGTGTACACATGCTTCCAAGATTAGCTGCAACCGTCTGCAACACAATTACAGGTATCATCTCTTTTTCCAGATGTGCCATCTTTAAGACAAGTATTGTAAATGGAATAAATGTTATAAGTGTTACATCATTAGTTATCCACATTGAACACACAAAACACAATACTACAAGCACAATATACAACTGCCTGAATGTTGACACATGAAAAAGAAGCTTTTCTGCCAGCATCTTAAACACTCCTGTACTTATGAATCCCTGCATGATAGTCATAAGACAGAACAACAATGCTATTGTTCTATAATCAATATAACTAATATATTCTTTGTCGGGTTTTATAATAAATGCTGATACTATAGCAAGTATTAAAGCAATACTTAATACAACTTCACTTTTTATATATCCTGCCACTTTTTTGAAAACATACCTTATTGACATTATAACCTCTTACATATTTTTATCTACTATCTTATCTTTAGGAAGATACTTCTTTATAACCCTGCATATTTCTTCCATGTTTATAGGTTTAACTATATAGTCATCCATACCGCTCTTTATCAGCTTCTCCCTTACACCTTCTATGGCATCTGCTGTAAGTGCTATGATAGGAACTCTCTCATTCTTATTCTTCTCGAATTCACGTATGGCTTTTGTCGCATCTTCTCCATTCATAACAGGCATGTGACTGTCCATAAGAATCAGGTCATATGGATATTTCTTAACCATATTTACGGCTTCCTCACCATTAACTGCCTCTGATATATTAAGCTGCAACGGCCCTAACATAGCTTTCACGACTTCTCTGTTAATTTCATTATCATCAACAAGAAGTATCCTGGCATTATCAGCTACAAACAAATATTCATCTTTATTATTATTGACACCGCCTGTCTCTATGCTTTTTTCTACGTCTGCAATCTTCTGTGGAACTCTGAACATAAACGTACTTCCCTGTCCGTACACACTTGTAGCTTTAACCATTCCTCCCATAAGTTCCATAAAATACTTACATATAGAAAGACCTATGCCAGTTCCTTCCTTGCCATAGTTTTTCTTCTGTTCAAGCTGGTTATACTTTATAAAAAGCTTATCCATATCTTCAGGTTTTATTCCCTGTCCAGTATCCTGTACTGTATATTCAAGCAGGGCAGTTTTTTCATCCTGCTGCCTACATTTGAAAGTTATATCGATACGTCCACTATCAGTATACTTAATAGCATTGGAAGCATAATTAAGCATAACCTGCTTAATCCTTATTGAATCCCCCTCCAGATATGCCGGCATATCCCTATCAATATGATAATATATAGG
>JBNMGS010000336.1:0-2901 GCA_050872365.1 Lachnospira sp. | reverse complement strand
GTCAGGCCATGTTGGCTGGCAGCTCTTTTAAAATGCATAAAATTATGGTATAACTAGCATAAATAATCAGATGAGAGGAGGCTTTTATGACAGATATATTCACTCTTATTAACCAGTTACCAGATGATGATATAAGACTTCAGCTTGCTTTTTTTGACTGTGTAACACTTACAAGCGCTGCAAAAGAGACAGGTTCTAGATTATTATCGGGAATAGCAGATGTTGCCAATTTATTTGCACAGATGTTTACAGACAAGTTAAAGGTCGAATATGACTATAAAAAAGTGTCCGATATGGTTGATAGCAGGATTACTGAACTTAAGGCTGTAAAAAGAGAACAGCTTCTTAAAATGCTTGAAATAAAGCTAATGGAGTTAGTATCACTACCACAGCAGATAGATATAAATACGCAGGAAGGCAGAGAGAAGCTTTCAATATTTGTTATAGATGCGGCGGGTAGTGGATATTCTATAAGTCAGTATATGGCACCAGCACATAAAATGCGTATTATAGCTGATAAGTATAATGATGCATTTATGGATAATCTTATGCTGAGTCTTAAGAATATGACACCTGACCAGCTTAAGGAGTGGTCGCCGGTTATGGATAAGGCTATAGGCATGGCGGATATAGAAACTAAAAGGATAGTCCATAAGGAGCTTATGCCGGCTGCATTTAATGGAATGGGTGTTCTTAAGTGCTTAAGAAAGCAGAAGACACCTATGCAGTTAAAGCTTGTTATAGACTGCTTTGGAATAGAAGCCTTTGATTATAAGACTATTGAGATAAAGACGATGTATCAGGCATTAAGACATTTTAACAAAATATCAGTATTTCAGCTTGCAAGGCTTATAAGTGTGGCTGTTAAGAAGTATAACCGGCCTTTATATGCCGCAGATGAGCTTATGCCATCATATGTTTCTGAAAGTGACAGGGTTAAGGCAGATAATGAAGAGAAGGAATATCAGACACTTACAAAGCAGATAAGCGGGCTTGATGAGAAAAAGGCAAAGTGTGAGAAAGAGCTTGAGGTTAAAAAGAAGCAGTTGGAGGAAGCAGAAAAACGTGCTGATGCTGCATCTGAGAATTATACAAAGATTTCTCTTGATTTTAGTGAGCTTGAAATAAAGAAAGATGAATACATAAAAGGTGGACATACGGAGTCAGAAACCAAGAGTTATTATGCACGGGTTAACGAAGTGAAACGTCAGTTAGACAGGGGATTAGAGGATAGCGAACAAAAGAGGAGAAAGAAAGACGAATTAAGCAATCAGGTCATTATAGCCAAAGACAGATTAGAGCTGCAGGAAAAGGAAGGACAGGAGCTTAGGGCATCATATAAGGCACAGACAGATATAAGGAAGAATAATCTGAAAAGACTATGGAGTGCATATTATTATAAGTTTCACTTTGGAGATGAATTGTTTTTATATATTGCGATGAATTATACAAGAAAACAGATAGTCACAATAGAAACTATGCTAAAAGAAATACATGACAGCAGAGACTGGAAAGTGTATTTAAACGAAGACAGACTGTATGTGTATACAGGAGATAAAAAACCTCTTGTGATAAGATGCAATGGAGATATACTTGAGGATGTTATACAATGAGTTTTGCGGCAGATGAAAGACCGGCAAAAAAAGAGTAAGAAAGGATATAACAAGGTAATATATCATGGAATATAACAAAATATGCAGCTATCTTGATTCTATTGGACAGTTTAATGAAGGAACGGGTGTGGAAAGGGGAAGAAAGCTGCTTAAGACAATAGGAAACCCTGAAAAGTCACTTAAAGTAATACATGTAGCTGGTACAAATGGCAAGGGATCTGTATGTTCATATATAGAGAGTTGTTTAAGAAATCAGGGATATAGAGTAGGACTTTTCACCTCTCCACATCTTAATACAATAAGAGAGCGTATACAGATAAACAGAGAACTTATATCAGAAGAAGATTTTACGAGATATTTTAATCTGGTATATGAAGTTATCAGGACTAATAATATAAATCTGGCATATTTTGACTTTTTTTTCGGAATAGCTATGTTATATTTCAATGAGCAGAAAGTGGACTATGTTGTTTTAGAAACAGGACTTGGTGGAAAACTTGATGCGACCAATGCAATAGACAGACCTATATGCTGTGTAATAACAGCAATAGGACTTGAACATACTGCTATTCTTGGAGATACTTTAACAAAGATAGCAGGCGAAAAGGCTGGGATAATCAAACCCGGAATACCAGTTGTGTATACAGATAATGAGGCTGAGGTTACTGATGTTATAAAACAGAGAGCGGCTGAATGTAACAGTTTTTCATATGGTGTTGATTCACAACAGTATACAATAGTTAAAAACTTAAATGGTTGTATTGATTTTTTGATTGATAATGAGTATTATAGTAATGATTGTTTTCATCTGGCAACACCAGCGGTATATCAGGTGGAGAATGCAGCACTTGCACTTACGGTATGTGCTGTGATTAAAAGTACATATGGAATAACTATGAGTGATGAAAACATAAAGAATGCGCTTGCTGCTAATATATGGCAGGGGCGTATGGAAAAAGTAACTGATAACATATATGTTGATGGAGCACATAATCCTCATGGTATAAGAAGATTTACAGAAACAGTTAATGCTATGTATGCTGATTCTGATAAGAAGGCGGCACTTCTTTTCTCTGTTGTAAGTGATAAAGACTTTGAGGAGATGATAGAAATACTATGTTCCTGCAAAGTGTTTGACAGAATAGCAGTTACTGTTACAGGTGGAAAAAGACAGCTTGACAGGCAGTATATACAGGAAGCGTTTAACAGGCATTCTGATATTGATGTAGAAGTGTATGATAGTGCAGCAGATGCAGTTAAAGCACTTAATAATAGTGTGGATATGGTG
>JBNMGS010000335.1:0-2947 GCA_050872365.1 Lachnospira sp. | reverse complement strand
GCCATTGTATCCTTAGAAAGATCAACGCCTTCCTTAGCCTTGAAGTCCTCTAACATATACTGTGTAATAGCATTATCAAAGTCATCACCACCAAGTCTGTTGTTACCAGCTGTAGCAAGAACCTCGATTACACCATCACCGATTTCAATGATAGATACATCGAATGTACCACCACCAAGGTCATATACCATAATCTTCTGCTCATGTTCGTTATCAAGACCATAAGCTAATGCAGCTGCTGTTGGCTCATTGATGATTCTCTTAACATCAAGTCCTGCAATCTTACCTGCATCCTTAGTTGCCTGTCTCTGTGCATCGTTGAAGTAAGCTGGAACTGTAATAACAGCTTCTGAAACTGTTTCACCAAGATAGCTCTCAGCATCAGCCTTTAACTTCTGAAGAATCATAGCTGAGATTTCCTGTGGTGTATACTTCTTACCATCAATATCTACCTTATAATCTGTACCCATATGTCTCTTGATTGAAGAGATTGTCTTATCTGCGTTAGTAACTGCCTGACGCTTAGCAGGATCACCTACTAATCTTTCACCATTCTTTGTAAATGCGACTACTGATGGAGTTGTTCTGATACCTTCTGTATTAGTGATAACAACTGGCTTACCACCTTCCATAACAGCTACGCATGAGTTTGTTGTACCTAAATCTATACCAATAATCTTGCCCATAATTGTCTTCCTTTCTGTGTCTTAAATATGACACACTGTTAATAATTAATATCATTTATAGTTGCTGGTATATGTTATATATAAGATTTCATATTGACCTGTTAATCTATAGAACTCATAACATTAGTAACAAATACTATAATAACTAATCTTATAAAAGCTAATCTTAAAATAACTATCACATACCTTATATATGGTAAAAGCTCATACTATATATACATCAACTACATATTCTGATGTATTAGTTAGCAACTTTTACCATGCTGTGGCGGATGACCACATCTCTATATGTGTAACCCTTCTCAAACTCTTCCACGATGATGTTCTCACCCTGCGAATCGTCTTCCACATGCATTACTGCGTTATGGAAATCCGGGTTAAACTCAGAACCAAGTGCTTCAATTGGCTTAACCTGTAAGTCTTCGAGCATTTTCATAGTCTGCTTATAGACCATATCCATACCTTTAGCAAATGGTGTCTGTAACTCTTCCTCAGTTACTGACTTGAAACCTCGTTCGAAATTATCTACTATCGGAAGTAACTTCTTAATAACATCCGATGCTCCCATCTCAAACATTGCTGACTTTTCTTTGTCAGTACGCTTTCTGTAGTTATCAAACTCAGCCATCTGACGCTTTAATCTGTCATTCAGATCTTCTATAACAGCGTCCTTCTGGTCCTTTTTATTATTATTTATATCAACTGTTTCCTCCGCTCCCTTCGCATCACTTGCGTTGTCTGACTGTGTGTCTTCCTTCACATCTGCGTCGGATGAGCCCTGAGTTTCTACAGTATCAGCGTCTTTATTATCTGTATTGGCAGCATTTGCATCTGTAGTTGTATCAGCTGCTTCATTCTCTGCTTTCTTTATATCTTTTTCATCAACATTATTCATGTTTTCTTCCTTCTTAGACACTTAACTCCTCACCTTTCTATGATTTCTTGAATACATCATCTAACTGCGTCCTCATATTCTTTAAGGTTTCAACAACCTTTTCATAATCCATACGCTTAGGTCCGATGATTCCGATTGTTCCTTTCATACCATCCTGCAGCTCATATGTTGCTGTGACAACACTGCAGTCTTTCATGGACTCAACCGGTGTTTCATTTCCTATATATACCTGAATACCATGGTTAGAATCACTTTCATCATCAGAATCAGATGTTTCATCAACTACTAAATCTGATAAGCTCTTTTTCTCTTCCAGGGCATATATAAGCTCACTTGCTTTTGTTGAATCACTAAGTTCAGGATACTTAAATATGTTAGTAGCACCGCTCGTGTATATTTTTAAATCATCTGCACTGCTTATAGTATCTACTATCGCATCAAGAACTTCTTTGACAAGATTGATATGTTCTCCTGCCTGACTCTCCATCTTGGAAACAATACTTAAGTTCATCTGTTCAAGGGTAAGTCCTGTAAGTGTTGTATTAAGAAGAATGTTAAGCTTTAACAGATTCTCCTGTGATAAATCCTCACTTACTGTTATAACCTTATTTCTTATAAGGTTGCCCTCCATAACTATTACAGCCAGTATCTTATCTGACTCAAGCTGTGACAGCTGTACGAACTTTAACTTGTTGCCTGTTACCTTAGGTGATGTAACCATAGTCGCATAATTCGTATCCTTGGCTAACACCTTTGCAACATTCTGAAGTAACTCTTCCACTCTTCCAACCTTCTCACCAAGGGCATCCTTCATAGTTGAAAGCTCTGCCTCCTTAGAAGCCATCTCGCTTTCCTTTGTGGCTACTTCTGTTTCTCTGTCTGTGATGTTCTTTTCCTTTTCTGACATCATATCATCAACATAGAACCGGTAGCCTTTATCTGTAGGAATCCTTCCTGCTGAGGTATGTGGCTGAACTATATATCCAAGTTCTTCAAGGTCTGCCATCTCATTCCTTATGGTAGCGGAACTAAGCTTCATGTCTGTAAACTTTGATATTGTTCTTGAACCAACCGGCTCACCAGTTTCCAGATAATTCTTAATGACTGCCTTAAGTATCTTTACCTTACGCTCATCAAGCTGTTCATCAAGCTCCATGACACAACCTCCTTCATCTTGTTGTTAGCACTCATTTATCTGGAGTGCTAATATCAACATAATTAAAGTATCACTTTGCAAGTGGTATGTCAACAATTAATTTAATTTTTTCTATAAATAAATTATAAACTTTATTATCTAAATCGGGTAGGAGGTAGATAATTATTTTATCTACCGACCTCCCACACCACCGTACGTACCGTTCGGTAT
>JBNMGS010000334.1:0-2955 GCA_050872365.1 Lachnospira sp. | reverse complement strand
TAATAATCACATATGACTGTCTTCTCACATATACAATATGCCCGGCACAGCATACAGTATTTATATGTTGATATAATTATCATAACAACATCTTTATGTACATATATGCCACACCAGGCAGTTAATCCTAATATTAAAAAAGTATATCTGACTTATGTGCAAGAAGTCTTGCGCCGTTAACAATCATCATAACTCCTGCACCTATTCCAAATGCTATGGTTACGATACCAAAAACCAAATTAGATACTCCTACAGACTTCATCTTTTTATATAATTTTTCTTCCATGCTGCCTCCTGCTATTTAATAATTGTATTATGTAAGTGTCAAAAGAATTTACTGGTAATGCTGATGATCATTGCCTGTTTCTAAAGCATTCCTACACTTATGCAATAACAAACTATATTAATTTCTCACACCGTACTGCTCATAATAAGCATCTATAGCTGCCTTTAATGTATCATCTATAACAACCTTGCCTTCGCATTCTTTATTGTAAAGATGTTCAACAACATCTTCCATAGTAACAATGGCACTTGTAGGGAAACCATATCTTTCCTTAATCTCATCGAGTGCGCTCATCTTACCTCCAAGACCTACTTCCATACGGTTAAGAGATACCATAAGACCCACGATAGTAACGTCCGCTGCTCCTCTTACCTTTGGAACTGTTTCCTCCATAGACTTACCAGATGTAGTAACATCTTCTATCATAATAACTCTGTCGCCATCCTTTAACTTGCTTCCAAGGAAACCGCCCTTATCTGCACCGTGGTCTTTCTCTTCCTTACGGTCTGAACAGTAACGTACTTCCTTACCGTATAACTTAGCATAAGCAACAGCAGTAACTACGCTGATTGGAATTCCCTTATATGCAGGTCCGAAAAGTACATCGAAATCATCGCCATATGTTTCGTGAATAGCCTTGGCATAATACTCACCAAGACGCATAAGCTGTGTACCTGTTACATATGCACCAGCATTCATAAAAAATGGTGACTTTCTTCCACTCTTTAATGTGAAATCACCAAACTTTAATACATCACTCTCTACCATAAAATCTATAAATTCCTGCTTATACTGTTCCATTGTATCTTAAAACCTCCTGTTTATGCGACATTGCGCCGTTATTGTTATTCCATAAATGCTTTACTACACACTTTTTACACACTTTTTTATACAGCTTCCATTTTCAACATTTCACTATAAAGAGTATCATCAGTCACATGGCAATACAAATCCATAGTAAGTTGTAATGAGGCATGTCCTAGAATCTTCTGCAGACTTTTAGGCTGCATACCATTCTCTATAGCTCTTGTTGCAAATGTGTGTCTGAAAGTATGTGGTGATACTTTTTCATATCCAGAATGTTCTTTCTGAATTTTCTTTACCACCAAATCAATACATTGCTGTACAACAAACTGTTGTGTAGGTCTATTGTTTCTGGTTACAAAAACCAAATCCCTGTATTCATCCTGTGCATTGGCAGCATTCTTCAACAAAATCTCCTTTCTGCGGATTCTCTGTCTTTTTAGTGCTTCCAGTGCCCTGCTTGTTAATGGAATAGTTCGTTTACTATTGTGCGTTTTGGTATCATGCCATTCAAATACATACTTGCCTTCCTTGTGAAAATAACACAGTGAACGTCTTACATATAACAGTTTCCTGTCAAAATCGATATCCGACCATTTCAGTCCCATCAATTCTCCTATACGCATTCCTGTATCAAGAGCTAACACATACATATCATAATAAAATGTATCTTTAGCATAATTAAGGAATAACTCTGTCTCACTCCGGGTGAGAACCCGTCGTTCCTTCTTTTCTTCTTTAGAAACAACAATATTAACCTGTCTGGCACAATTCTTAATAAGCAAATCTGAGTCAATAGCCTTATTCAGCATATCAACGAGTATCTTCTTAGAATTCTTTCTCTCATTATCACTATTAAGCTCATTGATTGCCTGTTGAATGATTACAAGATTGAGTGATGTAAGCTTACGCCATCCCAAAGCTTTCTGAATTCTACGATAATGTCCTCTGTATGTTTCCTTGGTAGATGCCCTGCAATTCTTCTTACATGTATCCATCCATATCTCAAACCACTCATCAAGTGTCATATCCTTAGTAACTACATTAAGACCTTTCTCATCTTCATATTGCTTTTCTCTAAGCTTCTGCCTTACCTCATTCAGTGTTCTTGCATACACTGTCTGCTTCTTTCCAAAACGATTAACGAATCTTCCCTGATAAGGACCATCTTTTCTCTGCGATATGCCTTTACCTAATTCTTTATTATTAATGGATTTTCCCATTTGTCTCTCCTTCCTTGTGTAGAGTAGGAAGGATTCCAAATATCATTCCTATTCTACCATAAAACTTTATTGGTTTCAATGTGTATTTGCATTACCAGCCCCTCCTGCAGGCTATCTATAATATCTGATTTACCAGCCATAAATCCAGTTTCTGCTTATGTGCATAAAGTCTGTTTCCTATCCTTACTGTAAAACCATTTGCAGGATTCCCCAGTAATTCTCTGGCTTTCGTCTGTCCTATTCCTAAATAGCTGCATAATTCTTTAACATTAAGTAATGCTTTATTCTCATTCACTTTAGCCATCCCATCATCACCTCCTCTTCTTTCAGTGTTTCCTTATGCCATACTTACATTTAATTCTGGCTTTCTACATACCATATGCTGTCAGTCTCACAACTGACCTTTAGTCCACCGAATCTCTTCGTTACCTGTGGGCTACTCCTGTTCGAGTCCGTTTCCCACCCTTGACGGAAGTGTCTTCACCTGCTCCGTTTCCTACCGGAAACATCTTCGCTGGTTCTGTTGGCATATGATAAAGCTCATTTAGTTTTCAATGTACAAAAAAGTTGTAGAACATATGTTTGTTCTATGTTATAATATTTATAGCCATTTCAGATATCTTCTGCTGTCTGCTGGCTATG
>JBNMGS010000333.1:0-2956 GCA_050872365.1 Lachnospira sp. | reverse complement strand
TATCCAATCAAAGCTTCTGGCATTGAACATAGTGTGCAGGACTGCCTGTAGCTTATATTTGTCGTCCGTTCGTTAATTACTGAAATTCAATTAAACAACAATTTCACCCTGCAGTTTCCTCTGCATCAGCCGCTTCAGCCTGTCCTAATTCTAATTCATATTCATCAAAGATGTAATTAAGAATAGGGGCTAGTCCGACGAATTCGCATCCATAAGCGTAGAGGTCGGAGTTATCAAGTGGCTGGCATCTTATAATCTTAATAACACAATATATAACATCGTCCTCAGAGCCCAGCTTCAATGCGGCATTGAAGTAAAAGTCGATAGGAAGAATACTTTTTGATCTGAAACCAATACCGCTTTTGGATATATCAGTTACTGTTATTGGTGAATCAATATTTCTTATGTTTACATTGTTCTGCTTGAAAAGATTGGAAACGTTAAGTTTAAGGTCAATCTTCAATCTTTTGTAACGCCTTTTTTCAATTCCGTTGCCAACATTATTTTCTTTCATAATACAATATTCCTCCGTATTTCTGCGCACATTTTTCTTGTTTAAAGAATTCGTGCCGTGTGCGCACAGACACAAATAACATGGTTATTGTACAGATTATATATTTATAACACTGCAAAAATTAGAATATTTTTTGAGTTATTGTGAAATGTATATATATTTATTTTTTTATAATCATACTATCTTGTGCAATAATATGCAAGGTTGTCTATTGATTTTGAAAGTAGGCTGTTATATAATTTTTTATTGTTGGGTATAATTGTACCCTGACATATTCTGTTTGTTGATATTAGATAATATAAGTAGCGTGAATTGTGTAGTAATGTAGCAATCCAGGTACATGTGTTAGAGTTAAAATATTTTTTGATTATAACATCATAATATTTACAGTATGTTTTACTGCTTTGAACAATCAGAATACATTTACTAAAAATAAATATTTAAAGGATGGACGCGATCATGGAAAAGTTTAAGTTACTTTATGAAGGAAAAGTCAGAGAAGTATATGATATAGGAGATAAGCTTGTTATTGCAGCTACAGACCGTATATCAGCATTCGACCATATTTTAAAGAATAAGGTTACAGATAAGGGTGCTATTCTTACACAGATGTCTAAATTCTGGTTTGATTATACTAAGGACGTTATTCCTAATCATATGATTTCTGTTGATGTTAAGGATATGCCGGAATTCTTCCAGAATGAGAAGTATGCAAGAAGAAGTATGATGTGCAAGAAGTTAACTATGCTTCCAATCGAGTGCATCGTCAGAGGATATATAACAGGTAGTGGCTGGGCTAGTTACCAGAAGAATGGTACAGTATGTGGAATCAAGCTTCCAGAAGGACTTGAAGAGTCAGAAAAGCTTCCAGAACCAATCTACACACCAAGTACTAAGGCTGAGGTTGGAGATCATGATGAGAATATCTCATTTGAACAGAGTATTGATGTATTAGAGAAGAAGTTCCCAGGAAAGGGGCTTGAATATGCAACAAAGATTAAGGATGCAACTATTACTCTTTATAAGAAATGTGCAGAGTATGCATTGAGCAAGGGTATTATTATCGCTGATACCAAGTTTGAATTCGGACTTGATGAGAATGGCGAGGTGGTTATAGGTGATGAGATGCTTACACCAGACAGCTCACGTTTCTGGCCATTAGAAGGATATAAGAAGGGACAGGGACAGCCATCTTATGATAAGCAGTTTGTAAGAAACTGGCTTCTTGCTAATCCAGACAGTGATTATCTTCTCCCTGATGATATTATTGAGAAGACAGTTGAAAAGTATAAGGAGGCTTATAAGCTTCTTACAGGTGAAGATTTCTAATACGATTATATATAGATTATGAATATAGAGGTTATGAATGTCTGGAAATGCATATATCTGACGGGAATACAATATATCTATAGGTTATGATTTTATGATGAATGCAGGATTAATCAAAAATGAGGGGCAAATACATTTTGACCTTCATATCATATAATACAAAACAGAGGTAATTATGAACGATAGTTATATAGATGATAGAAAACTTCACGAGGAATGTGGTGTATTTGGTGTATATGATTTTGATGGTGCAGATGTGGCATCAACTATATACTATGGATTGTTTGCACTTCAGCACAGAGGACAGGAAAGCTGTGGTATTGCAGTAAGTGATACAGAGGGTCCTAAGGGCAAAGTGCTTTCACATAAAGATATGGGACTTGTTAATGAGGTGTTTGACCCTGAATCTTTGGAAAAATTAAAGGGAAATATAGGAGTTGGACATGTACGTTATTCAACAGCTGGAAGTTCAACAAGAGAGAATGCCCAGCCACTTGTTCTTAACTATGTTAAAGGAACGCTTGGAATGGCTCATAATGGAAATCTTCTTAATGCCGTGGAGTTAAGGGAAGAACTTTCATATACAGGTGCCATATTCCAGACAACTATAGACTCAGAAGTTATAGCATATCTTATAGCAAGAGAAAGACTTAATACAGGAACTGTAGAAGATGCTGTCAAGAATGCTATGAAGAGGATTAAGGGTGCTTATTCTCTTATAGTAATGAGTCCAAGAAAACTTATAGGAGCAAGGGATCCTTTTGGATTCAAGCCACTTTGTATAGGTAAGAGGGATAATGCTTACTTTTTATCATCAGAGACATGTGCTCTTGATACAGTTGGAGCTGAATTCATCAGAGATGTGCTTCCAGGTGAGATTGTAACTATTACAAAGGATGGAATTAAGTCAGATACATCATTATGTCAGAAGAATACTGCAAGATGTATATTTGAATACATATATTTTGCAAGACCCGACAGCAAGATAGATGGTATGGGAGTATATGAATCACGAGTTAATGCAGGACGTATACTTGCAAAGACACACCCTGTTGAGGCGGATCTTGTTGTGGGAGTACCTGAATCAGGTAATCCTGCAGCACTGGGATATTC
>JBNMGS010000332.1:0-2963 GCA_050872365.1 Lachnospira sp. | reverse complement strand
TGTGCGGCTAAATCAGAGGGGAGAGGCATGATGGGCGGAATTGTGCGCTTTACGCACAACTCCTCCCCTGTGTCGCCTCCCTGTTTAACACAGATGATTTTAATATTATATTTTGCCAAAGACAGCCATAAGGCTTGTGAGGTATTTTAAGAATAATGCGGAAGGAACACTTGAAAGCTGATTGTGATAGTTCTTAGATATTCCCTCTGTACCCAGCAACGATTTGACATGGATGTCAAATCGAGCGAAAACGAAACACGGATGTTTCGTATGAGCGGTTGTGTCCGTTAACACTACATATATGGAATATCTTAGAAATATCCAATCAGTTTTCTGGTGACTGGAGCCTTATTCTTAAAATACCTCACAAGCCTTATGGCGTCCGTTTATAATTATGAATCAACTGTGTTAAACAACAATACAATTTTTATCAATAAGCTAAAAAAATCCATATTACTATTGACAAACAATTAAACATTTGTTTAAATGTTTATATAAAGAGATATGAATATCTTAATCATTATATATGTAAAAGAAAGGATTAGCATATAGTATTGTATGCGGGTGGTTATTATGAAAAAAACATATGGAATTGAAGTTGATTGTGCTAACTGTGCTTTAAAGATGGAGGATGCAGCAAAAAAAACAAATGGTGTTAAGGATGCCACAGTATCATTTATGACACAAAAGATGAAGGTTGAGTTTGAAGATGGAGTTGAGGTATCAGCTGTTATGCAGGATGTTTTAAAGAATTGTAAGAAAGTCGAGTCAGACTGCGAAATATATTTATAAGATAATGATGTAAAGATGTATGGTGTAAAATATATTTATTTACAGGTCGGATTTGTATCTGAGCATACCTGACACAAAAACAATATAACTAAAAAGTGTGCAGGAATGATGGTTATATATTGAGAATTATATAGAAAGTGAAAGGTAGGGGTTCATATGACTAAAAAACAGAAAAAGGTGCTGGTAAGAATTATAATAGCATCTGTATTGATAGTGCTTTTGAAGATATTGTTTCATTTTGTAAGCGTTAATAAGTATGTTGAACTTGTTGCTTTCCTTGTTCCATATTTTGTTATCGGATATGATATATTAAAAAAAGCAGTTCATGGAATATTCCATGGAGAAGTATTTGATGAGAATTTTCTTATGGCAATTGCTACTGTAGGTGCTATTGTGCTTGGTGAGTATGTAGAGGGTACCGCTGTTATGCTGTTTTATCAGATTGGTGAATTGTTCCAGAGTTATGCAGTTGGCAAGAGCAGAAAGAACATTACATCACTTATGGATATCAGACCAGATTATGCTAATATTGAGGTCGATGGAAAAATTGAGCAGGTTGATCCGGATGATGTTGAGATAGGCAGTATTATAGTTGTTAAACCAGGTGAGAAGATACCAATAGATGGTATTATAGTTGAGGGCAGTTCAACTCTTAACACAAGTGCTCTTACAGGAGAAAGTGTGCCAAGAGGTGCTAAGGAAGGCGATGAGGTTATAAGCGGATGTGTAAACCTGACAGGTCTTTTAAAGATTAAGACAGATAAAGAGTTTGGAGATTCTACAGTATCTAAGATTCTAGATCTTGTCGAGAACTCAAGTATGAAAAAATCACGTTCCGAGAATTTTATAACAAGATTTGCAAGAATATATACACCAGCTGTATGTATAGGTGCACTTGTGCTTGCACTTCTTCCGCCAGTAATTAATCTTATTATGGGTAATCCTTCTGAATGGTCCAAGTGGCTTATAAGAGCACTTACAACACTTGTAATAAGCTGTCCGTGTGCACTTGTTATATCTATTCCACTTAGCTTTTTTGGTGGTATAGGTGGTGCATCGTCAAGAGGTATACTTATTAAAGGTTCTAATTATCTTGAACTTTTATCAAAAGCAAAATATGTTGTCTGTGATAAAACGGGTACACTTACCAAAGGAGTGTTTGAGGTAACGGATGTTTTAACAGCCGGCTCTTATAAGAAAGAAGATGTTCTTAAGATGGCTGCATATGCAGAAAGTTATTCCACACATCCAATAAGCAGAAGCATAAGAAATGCTTATGGTAAAGAAATAGATACTGGTAGTGTGTCAGAGATAGAAGAAATAAGCGGGCATGGTGTAAGTGCTGATATTGCTGGTAAAAAGGTTCTTGCCGGTAATGTTAAGCTGATGAAACAATATGGAATAGATGTGTCAGTGACAGAATCTAAGGTAGATAAGGCTGTTGGTACACTTGTTTATGTTGCAGTAGACAAAGAATATGCGGGATGTATTATTATATCAGATGTTGTTAAGCCTACATCAGCAAAGGCTGTTAAGGATTTGAAGAGGGCTGGAGTAGGAAAGATTGTCATGTTGACAGGTGATTCTAAGAAGGTGGCAGATACAGTCGGTGAACAGCTTGGCATTGATATGGTAAGGAGTGAACTTCTTCCGGCAGATAAAGTCGAAGAGGTAGAAAAGCTTTTGGATGAAAAAGGTAAGAATGAAGTGCTTGCTTTTGTCGGTGATGGTATTAATGATGCACCTGTTCTTTCAAGGGCAGATATTGGTATAGCTATGGGAGCACTTGGTTCTGATGCGGCTATTGAGGCGGCAGATATTGTTCTTATGGATGATGATCCGGCTAAAATAGCAACAGCTATGAATATATCTAGAAAGACATTAAGAATAGTACACCAGAATATTGTATTTGCGCTTGCTGTTAAGTTCATATGTCTTATTTTGGGGGCAATCGGTATTGCGAACATGTGGATTGCAATATTTGCAGATGTAGGAGTTATGGTTATTGCGGTGCTTAATGCAACAAGGTGTCTTGTTTATAAAGATTAGATTTTATCAAATTTTATATTTATGATATGATGTGAGTGCCAAAAGGAAAGTGCTTCAAGTAAAATTATTTTTTTGCAAGCAGAAACAACTTTTTATACTTTTGACACTTACATTTTGATATA
>JBNMGS010000331.1:0-2975 GCA_050872365.1 Lachnospira sp. | reverse complement strand
TTATTACTGTTCAAAGCCATCTTAAAATCTGTATATATCATTAAAATACATTGTATATGTCATATATTATTTACTTCAGTTCTCTTTCCACAACTGTATTTATATTATTTAATGCATCTTCAATATTGCGGTAATATACTATATCCTTTCTGCCTTCTTCCAAATCAGTATAGTCATATAATCCCATCTGATATATTTTATTAATTTCATCACGCACAGTATATGTTGCCAATACACCAGTACTTCCAACCAAATCCACTACAAAAAGTTCATTGTCTGGAATATATGTAAGATAATAGTATGGCATTCCATACATAAGTACATTAACACCTGTCTCAGTTACCGGAGAGTCCGGCTCCAGCTTTACTGCTTTTTTGCCATTTTTATCTGATGTGTACAGTTCTATTTCAGATATTCCCCTGCTTACACATTCATCATCTGACAGAAATTTTACTGTAGCAGTTCTTGTCATCGCATCAACATATTCCTGCTCTGACTGGAAAGGTGTTTCTCTCCAGCGTGAACCATCTATTTTATGATTAAATATCCCTTTGGCGACTACAAGCGTAGGTGACTGATTATTTTCTGTCTCAAGCAATGCATAACCATTGCCACCTTCAGTACTGTTTTTTTCCAGTTCATTAACACACTCTATAATTGCATTTTTCCATTTTTCCTGCGACATATCATGCGTTGTATCCTGCTCTGATGTAGTTGTGACATCTTCATTCTGGTTATTCCAAGAATTATCCTGATTATTATCAGTTTCATATACCTTGTTGTCCTGACGGTTTACTCCGCTTACCACAGCTCCTATGCCGCCTGCCACCGCAAGTCCTGCAACAATTCCTATAACAAGCTTCTTTACCGAAAATGCGGCTGCCTTGCCTGCAACATTTCCTGCTGTTTCCTTAACAGCTTCTTTTGCTATCCCTTCTGCTGCCTCTTTAGCTGCTTCTTTTGTCGCTTGATTAGCGGCATTATCAACTATGCCATTTCCCTGTACCTCATTTGAACCTGAATTAACCTTATTAATAATATCCTCTGCCAGCACTGGTGCTGCCTTAACACTATCAGCATCCTTAAGCAGCAGATATAAGAAGAATGGAACTGGTGCAATACCATAGAGCTTTGTTCCTCTTTTTTCAAGCTCAAGAACCTTCTGCTCTATCTTCTTTCGTCCATAATTAAGTCTGCTTTTAATCGTATTCTCTGATACATCTGCCATATCAGCTATCTCTTTAACTGACATTCCATTAATGTAGTACATCATTACACATAATCTCTGTTCATCTGACAGTGTATCTATTATTTCCTTTACAAGTCTGCCTGTTTCTTTCTGGTCTATTGCAAGTTCCGGTCTGTTATCTCTTCTGACATCTTCTATTTTTTCTTCAAATGTCATATCTTCGCTGTCATCTGACTCCATTTCTGAGAATAACTTGTTATCATTTCTTTTTGTTTTCCTTAACTCATCAATAGCCATATTGGTTACTATACGTGACATCCAGCCTGCAAATTTATTGGCATCCTTTAACTGCTCCAACTTGTTAAATGCCTTGATATAAGCCTCCTGCAGCACATCCTTTGCCGCATCTTCATCCTCCATACACTTCAATGCAAGATAGTAATTCTTATTACATGTCTGCGTATACAGATAATCATATCCTCTGTTATCTCCGTTTTTTGCCAGTTCTACTGCTTCTTTCCAGTCCATTATTATTACTCCTTATATCTGTTATTCTAAATTTGTAATCACTTTTAATTTTTAATCTGTCTTTTGATTTTCAATCTGCTAATATTTTCATTATTATCAGCAGGGGTTTTTAGCTTCTTAATTCCGTTTATTATATTGGTAAACATCTCACATGCTATTTCAAAAGACAAATACTCATTTTTCATATCACTTCTGATTAAATCCTTAAATACCTCTAATTCATGCATTTTCTAATTTATCATCACCTGCTTTTTCTGATTAATATGTATTACACTTATATGACGAACTGAATTCTAAAAAGG
Source organism: Lachnospira sp. (assembly GCA_050872365.1). Lineage (GTDB taxonomy): Bacteria > Bacillota > Clostridia > Lachnospirales > Lachnospiraceae > Lachnospira. The sequence continues at coordinate 956 of JBNMGS010000331.1, read as the reverse complement.
TTTTAATAAATCAAAAAATTCTTAAATTATTTACAATAATTTTCCTGAAAAAAAGCAATAAATAATCTACACATCAAGTGTCGTAGCCACGCCCTTATGTGTACTGACAAATGTATTTATCTCCTCTGTAAATCTGCTACCATACTTCATAAGCTTATTCTGTCCCACACCGGATACTGACAGCATAGTATCTGCATTAACCGGCAGCTTTTCACACATATCTATAAGAGTCTTATCACTAAATATGATATATGGAGGCACCCCTTCTTCCCTTGCTATGACAAGTCTTAATGCCCTCAATCTCTCAAATAATTCATAACCCGCAGCAGTAAGTAAATCTGTGCTCTTCTTCTTTGTCTTTGAAGCCGCTTTACCTCCACTTGTACCGGCACCAGCCTTTCCGCCTGACTCATTAAGCAGCTCACTGGCATATGCTTTCTTAGCCTTCTTTATGTATACATGTGTATTCGCATCCCTTAAAGGACTTATATCTCCCATTCTTAACACACTGTACTCACCATCTGTCTGAATTACATAACCATCATTTATCATCTTGTCGATAAGAAGTCTGAGTTCTGCCTCTTTCCTGTCAGACAGTTTTCCGTAAGACTTGTAATTTAATGCGCCGACCTCCTTAAGCCTTGCACGCTTCGCGCCGAGCAGTGTCCCCAGCACTATACTTAAGCCAAATCTTCCGTGGGTTTCCGCAAGACAGTTGATAACCCACTTTGCATCCGCAGTCATATCTATCTGTTCATATTCGTTGTTGCAGCTGCCACAGTTACCACAAGGTTCACCCGTCTTTTCGCCAAAGTAAGAAAGAATATAGTTACGAAGACATTCTGTTGTCTTACAGTACATTTCCATAGTATGAAGCCTGTGTAAGTCACGCTCTCTTATTACGCTTCTGTCCTCATCTTCCACGCCCTCAAACTCCTTGCTGTCAAGAAGGAACT
>JBNMGS010000330.1:0-2979 GCA_050872365.1 Lachnospira sp. | reverse complement strand
GAGTGTCAAAAGTAAGTTTTGCCACTCACTGATGTAATACTGTGTTGTGTTTGTCTGGTACTAAATAATAGTACTAATTACCCACAAATTATAAGTATTGTAGCATAGAAAGATGAGTTAATTCAAGTACCAGAATATATTAAATTATCATAAAATTTAAGCATTGGAAAATATGCGTAAACATGCGCAGGAAAGAGGATTATTGTGTATAGAGAAGATTATAATGTAATTATTCCGGAATTTAAGGATGTTAAAATATCAATAGATGAGCTTGGAGCAGTTAGTGGTAAGCTTGATGTTAAAACCGGGCATGATAATGCAGAACTTATTAATAATGCAATCAGAAGCTTATCTGAAAATGGTGGAGGAACTATAGTAGTACCAGCTGGAATATGGGCATGTGCACCTATAAGAATATTATCAGGAATAAATCTTCATCTTGAAAGCCAGGCTATGCTTAAGTTTATAAAGTCGAAAGAAGATTATCCTTTAATAATAACTAATTACGAAGGTCAGCAGTGCATACGTACAGTTTCTCCTGTTACGGCAGAGAATGCAGAAAATATTGCAATAACAGGAGAGGGAATTATCGATGGAAGTGGTGATGAGTGGCGTCCTGTCAAGAAATTCAAGGTAACAGACAAGCAATGGGAGGCGCTTCTTAAGAAGAGTGATAACGTGTTTTCAACTAAAGAAACAGAGGTCTGGATGCCATCGAAGTCAAGTCTTTTAGGTAATGAAAAGAATATTCAGGGCGATACAGATGATATACTTGAAAAAGCAGCCGATTATTATGATTTTTACAGACCAGTTATGATCAGTTTAAGATATTGCAGAAATGTTTTATTGCAGGGAGTAACATTTATGAATTCGCCGGCATGGAACATACATCCGTTTTTCTGTAAGAGTCTTACAGTTGATCATGTAAATGTACGTAATCCATACTATGCACAGAATGGTGATGGAATAGATGTTGAGTCATGTACAGATGTACATATCCATCATAGTGTATTTGAAACAGGGGATGATGCTATATGTATTAAGTCAGGAAAAAATGCAGTTGCAAGAACAATAGAAGGTCCATGCAGCAACATATATGTCCATGACTGCCTTGTAAATGAAGGTCATGGTGGATTTGTAATAGGAAGTGAAATGTCAAGAGGTGTTAAAGATATACTTGTTGAGAACTGTACATTTACAGGAACTGATGTGGGTGTAAGAATGAAGAGTGCATTAGGACGAGGCGGAGTAGTTGAGAATATAACAATCCGCAATATAAACATGATTAATATAAAGGGTGAGGGAATCATACTTACTATGTCGTATGTCCTGAATCTTCTCAACCGCAATGAAACTATAGCTATGGATAACGAAGAGGATATTCCATATTTTAAGAATATGAATATGGAAGATATAACATGCTTAGGCTGTAAGGAGTTCGTTAAGATAGAGCCTTTACATGGACGTCCTGAAACAATAGAGAATATTGTAGTTAATGGAAAGAAATATTGTTAATTATATAAATCAGACATATGCATATATCTGAATGGAGATAAAATGAAAAAAAATAAGTATGAAATAGACATGTGTAACGGCTCTATTATGGATAAGCTTATATCATTTGCACTCCCACTTATGATATCCGGAATGCTTCAGCTTATGTTTAATGCCGTAGACATAATAGTTGTAGGAAGATTTACAGGAAGTCAGGCGCTGGCAGCTGTTGGTTCAACAACAGCACTTATAAGCACATTTACGAATCTTTTTATAGGTGTATCACTTGGTGCTAATGTACTAGCGGCCAGATTCTATGCGTCAGGAAAAACGAAGGAAATGTCAGATACAGTACATACAGCTATATTACTTGCATTAATAAGTGGTATTGTAATGAGTATTATAGGAATATTATGTGCAAGAGAATCACTGGCACTTATTGCAACACCTGATGATGTTATTGGACAGGCAACATTGTATCTGAGAATATATTTTTCAGGTATGCCGTTTTTTATGTTATATAATTATGGTGCGGCAATATTAAGGGCAGTCGGTGATACCAAAAGACCTCTTATATACTTAATAGTTGCAGGTTCTACTAATGCTGTACTTGATCTTATACTTGTTATAGTGTTTAAAATGGGAGTTGCAGGTGTAGCTATCGGTACTATTACATCGCAGTTTATTTCGTGTGTACTTGTTATAAGATGTCTTTGCAGGACTGATGCAGTATATAAGTTATACATATCAAAGCTTAGAATAAAGAAGTACTATCTTATACAGATACTTCAGGTTGGTCTGCCGGCAGGCATCCAGAGTACGGTTATAAACTTTTCAAATGTTTTGTTACAGTCATCTGTCAATTCTTTTGGAGAAATAGCAATGGCTGGTTATACAGCAGCAAACAATATACTGGGATTTCTATATGTATCGGTTAACTCGGTTACTCAGGCATGTATGAGCTTTACAAGCCAGAATTATGGTGTGCGTAAGTTTAAAAGAATGGATAAGGTGCTTATAGACTGCGCACTATTATCAATTATAGTATCTGTAGTTATAGGCGGCGGTTCATATCTTTTAGGACATCAGATATTAGGAATATATACTAAGCAGGAAGATGTTATACAATGTGGTATGGAGATTCTTTCTATATCAACTATTCCATATTTCTTATGTGGTCTTATGGATATGATTCCCGGCTCAATGAGAGGTGTCGGATACTCAGCAGTGCCTATGATACTTTCTATAATAGGAACAGTTGGAACAAGGCTTGTGTGGATATATGGAGTATTTCCTGACCACAGATCTTTGTATGTGCTCTTTATGTCATATCCTGTTTCATGGGGATTGACAATCGTAATGCAGGCGATATGTCTTGTATTTGTAAGAAGAAAGATACGTAAATAGTACATGCTGCACACTGATTAAAGTTAAAATTATCTTTTATTCCAGTTGTTATGTACGTATAAAAAGAAAAATTAAAAG
>JBNMGS010000329.1:0-2987 GCA_050872365.1 Lachnospira sp. | reverse complement strand
GCTCAAATGTATCATCAGCCCACTTAAGTGTCTGCAGTATCTTAGCGACCTGCTTCTGGTCGCATATCCTTATACTTGTATCCCTGCTGCCCTCAGATATATACAATATATCTGAGGAATCTATATTAAATACAGTCTCTAAAAGTACGATAAACTTGTACCTTGCAACCTCATTTTCGGTGAGCATTTCAACCTGCATCTCACCGCCAGACGAGCGCCTTATACGTCCTGACATTCCCATAATAGCAGCAAATTCAGCTATCTGACAATGCCTTGCTGAATCAAGTCTTGCACTTAACTCTTCCTTAACATCCGAAGAAAACGACATCTATTATCTCCATTTCTCATATTGCTGTAACAGGGAAAATCCCTAAATTATTCATATCTTTTGCTTCATGCTGTAACAATTTTTCTGATTATTTAGATTATTCCGATTATTCATGCTATCATTTTCATACTACATGAATATTCCATAAAATCACTTATGTTATAGCAGAATATCCAGCTATGTTTCAGATTATTTACTCTATATCAAGCCTTAACGCTTTCTCTTAGAATCCTTCTCTATATCCCTATGCTCCACCTTGCAGCCATAAGGTGTCTTTGAAAGCCTGTCTGCAATAGCATTGGCAAGTGTCACTGAACGATGCTTTCCCCCAGTACATCCTACTGCTATAACAAGACTTGATTTGCCTTCCTTGACATAATTAGGAAGCAGAAACTGTATAAGTCCGTCAACACGTTCAAGAAACTCTTCTGCTTCCGGTGCTTTCATAACATAATCCTGTATCTTTGCATCATTCCCTGTAAGTGGTCTTAATTCTTCTACATAATATGGGTTAGGAAGGAATCTTACATCAAATACCATATCTGCATCAGATGGTATTCCATACTTAAAGCCAAACGATAATACAGTAACTATCAGATTGTTAAACTCTTTTCTTTCCAGCACGATCTTTTCAAGTTCTTCTTTAAACTCTCTTGTAAGAAGCTGACTTGTATCTATGATTACATCTGCTCTTTGTTTAAGAAAACTAAGCTGCTTTCTTTCAAGCATTATTCCTTTATCCACTCTTCCATCTTTGGCAAGCGGATGTGTTCTTCTTGTCTCCTTATATCTTTTTATAAGCACTTCATCACTTGATTCAAGAAACAGGATTGTATAATCATATTTTTTACTCTTCATATAATCAAGCACGGAATCAAACTCTGCAAGTGAATTACCACTTCTTATATCAACGCCGAGTGCTATATTGTTATATCCATTATCCTGCTTCTGACAATCTGCAAGCTCTGCAAATTTTGAGATTAAAGATATGGGCATATTGTCCACGCAATAATACCCTTCATCCTCTAAAACGTTTAATGCTGTTGATTTACCTGCCCCCGACATTCCTGTAACTATAATAATCTTCATATGCTGCCTCATTCCTGACCGTATTTTTCGCTATATTTTTCTGCATCATCTATGAAATCACAATATATGCCTGTTTTCTTAGAACTCACCTAATTTAATAACTTCAAGCTCTAGTTCTACACCGAACCTGCTCTTAACCTCTTTTCTAACCTTATCTGTAAGCTCACATACATCCTTGGCAGTAGCATTTCCTTTATTAATAACAAAACCTGCATGTTTTTCAGACACCTGTGCACCACCGACTGACATTCCCTTAAGTCCAGCATCTTCTATAAGCTTTGCTGCAAAATATCCTTCTGGTCTTTTAAATGTACTGCCTGCACTTGGATATTCCAATGGCTGCTTTGTTCTTCTCTTAACAGAAAGTTCTTTTATATTTTCTTTTATCTTATCTGTATTGCCTTTTTCCAGCTTAAAAGTTGCACTTAATACTATATATCCATATTTCATTATACAGCTTGTTCTATATCCAAGTTCCAGTGCAGCATTGTCAAGTGTGATGATATCACCTTTCCTATCAAGGACCTCAGCACTGACAATAATGTCTTTTATCTCTCCTCCATATGCTCCGGCATTCATCCTTACCGCACCGCCTATTGTTCCTGGAATCCCTGTTGCAAACTCAAAACCTGCAAGTCCCTTATCTGCAAGTTTTTTTCCCAGTCTTGACAGCTTCATGCCTGACATAACCTTTACTGTCACATCATCAACATACTCCATTCCGTCAAATGTATCTGAAAGCTGTATGATAACTCCTCTGAATCCTTTATCACCAACCAGCAGATTACTTCCATTACCAATAACATAATATTCTATGTCTGATTTTTTCAATAAATACATTATTGACTGCAGCTCTTCAACAGAAGAAGGCATCACGAAATAATCCGCAGTGCCTCCTATTCTGAATGTCGTATGATTACTCATAGGTTCATCTTTTCTGACCTGTGACTCACCCGCTATATCTTTAAGCTTTTCAAACAAATCATTCTGACTCATGTATTATCATACTCCCTGTTTATATTAAATATTTATTAATCATAATTCACTCTTTATTTTCTCTTCTGACTTTATGCACTCACGAACCTACGCTCGTGTGCTCTTTCATCCTTCTTCACATGACTGTTCGTTAAGCCGTCCGAAAAGTAAATGTATTGAACATATGCTACTCATTCAATACAAGCTTTGCTGCCCCGTACATCCCGGCATCGTTGCCAAGTGTTGCCCTTATAATCTTAGTATTTCTTGATGCATGGAATACATACTCTCTATAATACTTCTCAACTCTGCTTAAAAGAAACTCTCCAGCTGCTGATACACCACCGCCTATACTTATAACTTCCGGGTCAACCATACCAGCTGCACAAGCCAGTCCCTTACCAAGATACCGGCATACATAATCTACTACCTTTAGTGCAATGGCATCTCCATCCTTAGCCTCGTCAAACACAGTCTTAGCTGATATATAAGGTATATCCCTTAAAGCTGATGGCTCGTCAGATTCATTAAGCATTCTTGTTGCAGTCTTAACTATACCGGTTGCAGATGCCACCTGTTCAAGACACCCTTTCTT
>JBNMGS010000328.1:0-2992 GCA_050872365.1 Lachnospira sp. | reverse complement strand
TTATATTATTGTTTATTGTTTTCCTGGAAAAAAACATTGGTATTGCATCACTGGCAGAGGAGATATTTATTAGTGGCTGTATGAATATAACAATGCCTGGCATGATGTATTATTGCAATCCGCAAAGTCTTAATGATGCTACTATATTTGATGAACTGTTAAAAACAACTGTGCCAGTCAGTGCGGTACTTCCTAAGAATAATGACGATTATATCATGCTTGCAGATAATGCCTGCGATTATGAAGAAAACAGTGATGCAACAGTTAAATCCGGTGATGCAGCCGTGAGTGATGATGGAAAAACAGAGTCACAGACAGGCATTGATGTACATGATAATGTAAACAGTGATGAATCAGAAAAAAAGGCTAATGAAGCCATGCCATCTGATGCAGCTGTGATTCATAAAAAAGATATTACTGGAACGACTTATAATATGTCGCAATTATCAGACTATGGATTTGTACATAATCATTTTTATACTATAACATCAATTACAGAACTTACGGAAAATATATTAAGACCACAGGAATTCGTAAATATGGAGCTCGCGATTGATAAAAACAGTACACAGCCACAGATACTTATATTCCATACGCATTCACAGGAAGGGTTCAGTGATTCTGTCGCTGGCGATGCATCTACATCTATTGTTGGTGTTGGCGATTATCTGACTAAGCTTCTTACAGATAAATATGGGTATAATGTTATACATGATACTACTGTATATGATTATGTTGATGGAAAACTTGACAGAAGTAAGGCTTATACATACGCTGAGAACGGGATAGCAGCTATATTAAGTGACAATCCGTCAATAGAAGTTGTAATCGACCTTCACAGAGATGGTGTTGCAGAAACTACCCATCTTGTTACAGAGGTTGATGGTAAGAGCATGGCAAAGATTATGTTTTTTAATGGCCTAAGTTACAGTAAGGTTAATGGTGATATTGCATATCTGTATAATCCATACAGGGATACCAATCTGGCTATGAGTTTGCAGATGCAGCTGCTTGGAGAGGCCTATTATCCTGGCTTTTTAAGAAGAATATATGTAAATGCATACAGATATTGTCTTCATGAGAAGGGCCGTTCTATGCTTATAGAAGCAGGAGCGCAGACTAATACATTTGAAGAGGTAAAGAATGCCATGGAACCACTTGCGGATATACTTGATAAGTTGCTTTCCGGGCAGAAGGCAGTTGGCTGACAGGATAAATAAGACTTTTGAGTCTGCCTATTGCATCTTATTATGTATGTAGTATTATTGTAATGAATATGGATATAGTTCTTATGGCTTTAAAGAAAAAGGATTTATTTATGCCGTTGTATAATTTAATCCATTTATTAACGAATTTTTGGAGGAAAATATGATGAATAATGGTGTTCTAAAAGGTCTAAAACCTGAATCGGTTTTTAAATATTTTGAAGAAATATGTTCGATACCTCATGGGTCAGGTAATGTAGAGCAGATTAGTAATTATCTTGTTGATTTTGCTAAAAAGAGAAATCTTAAATACAGACAGGATGATGCTTATAATGTTATCATTAAAAAACCGGCAACGCTTGGAAGTACTGGTAAAACGGTTATTATTCAGGGACATATGGATATGGTTACTGTAAAAACACCAGACAATAAGAAAGATATGGAAAAAGAAGGTCTTACATTATATGTTGATGGTGATTATGTTAAAGCAGACAGGACTAGTCTTGGTGGTGATGATGGAATAGCAGTTGCATATGCACTGGCAATACTAGACAGCGATGATATAAAACATCCGGATATTGAGGCTGTGTTCACTGTTGATGAAGAAACAGGAATGACAGGAGCTGAGGCTATGGACTGTTCAGATATCAATGGACGCATAATGCTTAATATAGATTCAGAGGATGAAGGAATATTTCTTGCAGGCTGTGCCGGTGGAGCTACTGTAACTGCAGAGTATGATGTCAACAGGATACAGCAGACAGGAGTTTTGTTAGATATAGAAGTCTCAGGTGTTACAAGTGGACATTCTGGAACTGATATTGTATATCAGAGAGCCAATGCTAACGTTATTGTGGGAAGATTGTTATTTCAGCTGTCAGCTCATTATAATTATTATATACAATCAATAGAAGGCGGGGAAAAGGATAATTCTATACCACCACGCAGCAGGGCAGCTATTGTTGTAAGTAAAGATGAAGTAAATGATATTAAAAATACATTAAATGAATATATATCTTGTATTAAAAATGAGTACAGCACGACAGATGGCAATATGAAGATAAAGCTTAGCCAACAGGAACAGAATAACTATACTGTATTGGATTATGCATCAACCAATAAGGTTATTCTTGCACTGACACATATTCCTGATGGAGTGATAAAGATGAGCAATGATATAAAGGGACTTGTACAGACATCGTTAAATCTTGGTGTTGTAAAAATGTCTGATTCTGGTGAAAGGGTTATAATGACTTATCTTTTAAGAAGCTCAGTTGAGAGTGAAAAGGAATATCTCATAGATAAGGTAACAAGTATGATTTCATTGATTGGCGGTGATTATGACATTACCGGAAGATATCCTGCCTGGGAGTTTAATAAAGAATCGGTGTTAAGACAGATTCTGCTTGATTCGTACAGGAAGCTTACAGGAAAGGATGCGCAGGTGCAGACTATGCATGCAGGTGTAGAATGTGGAATATTCGCAAAAAAGCTTGATGGTCTTGACTGTGTATCATTTGGACCGGATATTATAGATATTCATACATTTAACGAGAGATTAAGCATATCATCAGTACAAAGAACGTGGGAGCTTTTACTTGATGTGCTTGAAAAACTGTAAATGTATTAACAGACTGCATGTAACAGGCAAAAAGAACAGGCGGTTGTTAAGAAACTATTTACTTTTTCTGCACAATTTCATGGACCGGGAAAAGGCTTATTAATACAATTACAACAAGAAACCTGCTTTATACAACAAAAGCAGGTTTTTTTACAACACTTATATT
>JBNMGS010000327.1:0-2993 GCA_050872365.1 Lachnospira sp. | reverse complement strand
GAATGATACCCCTTATATATTACACCAGCATCAAGACTTACTATATCTCCATCCTTAAGTACCCTTGACTTAGATGGGATACCGTGTACTATCTCTTCATTTACTGATACACATATAGAGGCCGGATATCCCTGATATCCATAAAATGATGGTATACATCCGTAGCTTTTTATCATTTCATCGCCGATTTTATTAATGTGATAAGTTGTTACACCCGGCTTGCACTCTTTCTCAAGCTCATTAAGAACTGTTCCAAGAATTCTGCCTGCCTCTCTCATTAATTCTATCTCATGCTTTGACTTAACTGTTACAGACATAACCAGCCTACTTTCCTAAAACATTTACAATCGCATTAAATACGTCATCCATTGACTGTGTACCATCTACTTCAGCTAATACACCCTTCTTTGAATAGTAGTCAATCAATGGCTGTGTCTGCTCATGATATACAGATAATCTGTTCTTAACAGTTTCTGGCTTATCATCATCTCTTAATATGAGCTTTTCTCCACAAGTGTCGCATACACCCTCAACCTTAGGTGCATTAAACTGGATATGGTAAGTTGCGCCACAACCTACACATGCTCTTCTTCCAGACATTCTGTTAATGATGTTTTCATCTGGAACTTCTACATTAATAGCGAAATCTACAGCTTCATTATTAGCAGCGAGTGCCTTATCAAGCGCCTCTGCCTGAGGAATTGTTCTTGGGAAACCATCTAATACATAACCGTTAGCACAGTCAGCATCCTTAAATCTGTCCATAATAAGGTCAACAACTAATTCATCAGGAACAAGTTCACCCTTATCCATATATGTCTTAGCCTTCTTGCCAAGTTCTGTATTATTCTTAATATTAGCTCTGAAAATATCTCCTGTTGAAATGTGAGGAATTGAATACTTCTCAGCGATTTTCTTTGCCTGTGTTCCCTTACCAGCTCCTGGAGCTCCTAACATAATAATCTTCATATGTCTACCTCATTTACTTTCATTTGCTTTTATACACAAAGGACTCGCCCAACATTACTGTCAGGCAAGTCTTCTAATACTAATAAGCTTATTCGCTTAAAAATCCCTTATAATAACGATTAACCATCTGAGATTCAATCTGCTTTAATGTTTCAAGTACTACACCAACGATGATGATGACGGATGTACCACCGAATGAAACACTTGCATTAAAGAATCCTGTGCACATAATTGGTATTAATGCAATGATGAGTAATCCAACTGCACCGACGAATACGATGTAGTTAAGTATATTATTAAGATAATCACTAGTTGACTTACCAGGTGTTATACCTGGGATAACTCCACCAGCTTTCTTAAGATTATCAGCAACCTCAATCGGATTAAATGTGATTGATGTGTAGAAGTAGGCAAATATTATAAGTAATACTATGTATAATATTAAACCTAACGAATACTTAGGTGCTGATACTCTGCACCAGTATGAAGAGCTTAAATATCTTGTCCATTCGTATGACTTTCCGAATAACTGCGCAATAATTACAGGGAACTGCATAAGTGATGATGCGAAGATAACCGGCATAACACCTGCAGTATTAACCTTTAAAGGAATGTTAGTAGACTGTCCGCCGAAAGACTTTCTACCGCTGACCTTCTGTGAATATTGAACAGGAATTCTTCTCTCTCCATCCTGTAAAAAGCATACTAAAACAACCATTACTACAAGAATCGCAATAATAATTGCAGCTGCTAATACACCCTTTGCAATAGTTCTAGGTGCAACAAATGTGCTATACAATGTAGCAAAATCGCTTGGCATACCAGATATGATGTTAATTAAAAGAACGATTGAAATACCGTTACCAACACCATTCTCAGTAATTCTTTCACCAAGCCACATAAGCATTGCAGAACCTGCTGTAAGTGCTGCAACTACTACTATAATACTTACAATATAATGTAATGTACTAAAGCCCTGATATCCCTTGATAAGACCAGATCTACCAAAACCTACAGCCATTGCTATACTCTCAATAAGAGCAAGACCTATTGTTACGTATCTAGTAATCGCTGCAATCTTCTTTCTACCATCTTCGCCCTCTTTCTGCATTTCCTCTAACTTAGGAATTGCAATTGCAAGGAGCTGCATAATGATAGATGAAGTAATATATGGCGTTATGCTTAACGCAAAGAGGGACATTCTTTCGAATGAACCTCCTGTAAATGCGCTAAGATAGCTCAAATCACCAGTATTAATTCCACTAAGTAAGCTACTGAAATACTCTGTATCTACTCCTGGAATAGGAAGTAAACTTCCCACTCTGACAATAACAAGAATCATAAGAGTATATAAGATCTTTTTTCTTATGTCTTTGTTTTTAAAAGCGCCTACAAGTGTCTTTAACATATTAGATCACCTCGCAAGAACCACCAAGAGCTTCGATCTTTTCCTTTGCAGAAGCACTGAAAGCGTTAGCCTTAACGTTGAGTTTCTTTGTGAGTTCGCCATTACCAAGAATCTTGATACCATCCTTAGGATTCTTAACGATACCTGATTCGATTAATGTATCAACTGTAACTTCAGCGCCATTGTCAAATCTCTCTAATGTGCTGATGTTGATAGCAACGAATTCTCTACGGTTTCTGTTTGTGAAACCTCTCTTAGGAATTCTTCTATATAATGGCATCTGACCACCTTCAAAACCTGGTCTTGGTGCTCCTGAACGAGCCTTCTGTCCCTTGTGACCCTTACCAGCTGTCTTGCCATTTCCTGAACCATGTCCACGGCCTCTTCTGAAATTATCGCTCATTACTGAGCCCTCTGCTGGGCTTAAATTAGATAAATCCATTACTGCACCTCCTTATCCGATTTATTTAATTAGATTTCTTCTACCTTTAACATATAACCAATCTGCTGAATCTGTCCTCTTGTAGCAGCATTATCTGGAAGTTCAACTGTCTTATGCATCTTTGTAAGACCCATAGCTTCAACAGTTCTTCTATGCTTAGGAACAGCACTGATT
>JBNMGS010000326.1:0-2997 GCA_050872365.1 Lachnospira sp. | reverse complement strand
TTCCAAGTACTGTTCTTGTCTTACCGGTTCCTGTAGCCATAGCAAGAAGAGCTGTCTGCTTATGTTCTGCTATTGCTTTTTCGGCAGCCTGAATCGCCTCAATCTGGTAATAACGAAGATTTAAACCATCAGGGTCCTGCAATACCTCATATCCTGTAGCAGCTAACTTCTTATCAGCCTCTACAATATCTTTTTCCAGTGCCTGCTCAATACCTTCTGGTGTTGACCATCCAGATAACGCTTTTGGTGCGTTAAATGGTTCTCTGACATCCAAGCACCATATTCCTGACATCTGCTCATACTGCTTAATATATGGCCTGCCATTGGTAGCATAAAGAAACGGAACCATATATGCACCAAATCTATTGATTACATACTTCTGATGTTCTGACTTAATCATCTTTGCATAATCCTTGCACTGACCATCTAACACTGATGAAATATTTGTATGCTTCTTCTTTGCTTCCACTATACCTACAAGCTTTTCCCCTATAAATAAAGCATAGTCTGCATAGCCATTATTTCCTGTATTGGAATCGGTAGGCCATTCTGCAATAGCAAGATTCTTTCCCTTAGTTGGTCTTGTACCATTTGAATATCGAAGTTCTCTTGTATCAGCTTCCCATCCGACCTTTCGGAGCTGCTCATCAATAAGTTCTCTTGTCTGTGCTTCTGACAAATGCACATTAAGTGCCTTCTGGTACGCTACAGTTCTACGTTTACTGTCCTCCCCACCATTTTTCTGTATCTGCTCAATTTCAATCAATAATTGTTGGTTGCGTTCTTCCAGTTCTGCATTTTCTTTTTCAAGGTCAGCTAAACTTACAGTCATATCAACTGGCTGTACATACCCTGTCGGCTCATAATTATAATCACCATATGTCTGCATATACCATACACATAATTCATACATTAACTGCAAATTATTAAGAGCTTTTTCACCTTCATCAGCAGCATTGTGAGCGGCATCATTTCTGGCTTTTCTAAGAATATACAAAGTGTTGTCAATCTCTCTTGGTAACAAATCATTATTCTTAAGTATTCTGATTCTGTTGGCATGTGTATTATCATATGCCGGCTCTGCTATGCCGTCATATGCAAGCATATACTTTACCATTACTTCTGATAACATTCCCTGCTTGATAATGGATGTATTAGGATCAGAATATACATACTTTTCTGATAAATCGCCAAGTTTGGCAAGGTCTGTCCAATGTGATTCCAAGAATTGAAAATTACTCATAATCAAGCCTCCTTTACAAATCGACTACGTACTTCATCAAGCTCCTTATCAACATTTCTCAGTCTCTGTAGTAGTTCCTCATAGTCTTCAATAAACTTTCTGTTATCTTCTACAACAATTCCTTCACTTGCTTTAAGTGTAACATACTGCGTTGTACATAAGTTATATCCATTTTCTGCTGCAATTTCTTTCGTGATAGTATTTGATACTCCCTCAATAACTTCACGATTTCGATATATTTCATTAATGCGTTGAACATTTTCGTCTGTTATGGTAAACCCCTTTATTATCTTCATAAAAAAATCTTTGGAATTTATCATTATAATATCGTCATTCACTTTATTTTTCTTCAATATAACCAAAGCTGTTGCAACAGATGCGTATGGGAACAGCATATTTTTAGGAAATTCAATAATAGCTTCAATATAATTATCATCTACCAGTTTTTGTCTGATACTACCTGTACTGCCTGAACTAAATAATGCTCCCATTGGAACAAGTATAGCAGCAATTCCATCATCCTTTAATGAAGCTAATGCATGTCTGATAAAAAGGTATCGTGAATCACTAGTATGTTCATACATGCAATTATCAGATGGTATATTCATTATATACTCTTTACTATATCTTCCACCAAAAGGGGGTTCAAGTATAATTCTATCATACTTATCATTGTGCTCTATTGGATTATATAAGGAATCTGCACATTTAACGGCTCCAATTTTGTTACCACTTAGAATCGTCATAATAGCAGCAATGCCTATAATTGAAACATTAATATCTTGAGCAAAAACCCTTCCTTTACCATTTGCTACAGAATTTACCAAAATACCAGTTCCGCAACATGCATCATATACTGACATATCATCTTCTACCTCAATAATGGCCGCTGCAATCTTAGGTAATGATTCAGCGCTGCAATACTCTCCGCTTGCTCGCCCTCCACCGCTAGTTATCATTCTATCCAATATTATTTTTGCAATATTATAGATTTCAATTTCATCTTCAACATCCAAGTTATTAACTTCTTCAAAAATAATTCTTACATTTTCAGAATCTGCTTTCTCAATCGCTGAATTAAGAGATTCCTTCAACACTCGCTCTTCAATTCTAAACTCTTTTTCAACCGCACTTACATATTCTAATAACCCATTAGAATCTACAAGTTTTCCATAAGTCAACGATAAATATCCAAGAGAAAATTTTTCGTCATAAGAACTGAATATGTCCTTCTTCAACTCCAGATATTTAAACAACACTCCATAAAGCATCACTTTATATAATTCTGTAATCTCAAATGCTCCACGTAATTGATTTGCAGCAACCCATAGATTTTCCATCTTTTTAATCTTCATTATTAATCCCTTCCTTTATGCTTGCTAATACAACATTTTCCATCAATTTTGTTTCATTATCTATCATTTCCTGAAGAGTGGCTTTCTTTAATCCACTAAGTACAAATGCTTTTCCTATATCCTTCATATCCTTCATATTAAGTTCAGGTACTTCCAATGCCCTAATATCAGTAATCTTAATCATTGGTCTTGCTGAACCTACAACCTTTGCAGTAAGCTCGTCTCTTACATATGACGAGTTAAGAAATGCTGTCAAATACATAGCATCCATCTTATCATTATCTGTAATTCTAATCGCTGCGCAAAATGATGGAATGGCAATTCCTGTATTTTCTTCATTAACATATGCTGCATCGTATGGTGTTGAAAGCTTTATTACCACATCCCCTTCATGCGTGT
>JBNMGS010000325.1:0-3004 GCA_050872365.1 Lachnospira sp. | reverse complement strand
ATCTGACAGTCAGGGGTATTGTTATTATGAATATTTTCGTATTAGTTTTGTAATGTATAATGGTTTATGTTCATTCCTTATACTGTGACATAGATAAATCATCAATAGTCTTTACTACAGTATGTGGAATAGGCTTCCATTCAACCTTTTTGAATAAAGCAACAATGCTTATTGGAATATATGTAGCTATAAATAATGGGAATGAGAAAAGGTACATTATTTTCTTTCTTCCCGGTGCCAGAATCTTTTTCCATTCTGTTATGAGTGTTATAAGTCCAATAACAAGTAACATCATATAGAAGTTAAAGAAACCTACTAATATAGCTACTATAGTAGGGCGGAATATCTGCTTGAAAAGTGCAGGATTAAATCCGCTGCATAAAAGTAAAACAACATTCAAAAGGATAGTTCCAAGTGTAAATAAAGTTGCAGGAGCAAGAGTCATAATCATATCATAACATGATACGAACATTCTCTTTTCCTTAAACATTGTCTTAAATAAATCTTTGCCGTATTTAAATAATACCTGATAAAATCCTTTAGTCCAACGCATACGCTGATTCCATGACTGCTTGAAAGTAGTAGGCTGTTCATCATAGAACATAGCACTGCCGCAGTATCCAACTTTTTCACCATCAAGGATATTAGTGACTGTAAATTCGATATCTTCAGTAAGAAGATTACATTTCCAACCCTGGTTCTTTTTAATGATTGAGCTATCAACAAGATATCCGGTTCCAGATACAGCACAACTTGTTTTAATCATCATACGTGGGTTGTTAAGGTACTTTGCCTCTCTTATAAACCAGAGAGAGTATCCGGCTGTAATCCAGTTAGTATCATAATTCTTGGAATTACGATAGCTTGTAACAACCTTATATCCACTGTCGAATACTTTATTCATTTCTCTAACATAATTAACATCAATAACATTGTCGGCATCGAATACAAAGTAACCATCATAGCATGTATAATCACCCTGTTCTTCCTTAATCTTGTTAAATACATAATCCATAGCATAACCTTTGCCAACAAGAATGTTATTGAAACGCTCATATACTATGGCGCCATGCTGACGTGATATTTCGGCAGTATTATCTGTACAGTTATCAGCAACAACAATAACATCAATAAGTTCTTTAGGATAGTTCTGGTTCTTGATACTATCAATCAGATTGCCTATTACAGCATTCTCATTACGCGCAGCGATTATAAATGCATATTTGTGTAATGCGGCATTATCTTCTTTTATATTTTCTTTTTTCTTTTTTCCAATCAATGCAATTAAAATATATATTCCCTGATAGCAATAAAACAGAGTTAATAATATGTATAAAACTGTATTGACTTCTGATACGATTTTCATTTGAAATCCTCACTAAATATTTAAAAATAAAAGTGTGTTAAAACTTTTACAAACTTTTGCAAAGTTCTTAACAGATTATATCATTAGTTTGTTTGGTGTCAATAGTTAAATTAGCTAATAATTCTAAAAAAATTGACAAAATTCATACATTGTATGTTATTATATATGTTACAGCACATGTATAAGTACTCAGAATTGTAAAATATCAGTCCTTTCCTTACATATTATATGTTTATGTAGTTAAACAATAATGATGTGAGTGTCAAAAGTTAGTTTTGCCAATCACTGATGACTCTTTAATCATAATATTCAAAGAGAGTAAAGAAATATTCTGTGTAGTTCATATATGGCATAATATCATATAAATAAATATTAATCTGAAAGGAATAACAAGTTATGTATAAAGAAATATCTAAATTAATAATGTACGGTAATCTTGACAACGATAGTATTTTATCATCATTGGCTGATATATTCAATCGTTTTGATAATGATTTATCATCAAAAGAAGAGCTTATTACTGATATATATACACAGATTAAAAGAATTCTGGAAGTTGCTACGGATTATGGATTTGATAATAATCTCTGGCAGAATTATCTTACATATTTTCTTATAACGAATGAGAATCCATTTAGTATAACATGTGAAAAGGTTGGTGCTAATGATGGAAGCGTTAATATATTTGCAAAGAATGATTTTAAGGTATTTTACAATCTGTTTCATTATGATTTCAGTGAAATCGAGGAAAAGCTCGGGATAGATTGTTTTACAATTATTTCTAATTATAAGGCTATTGTAAAAAAAGAGCTTATGTATAACAAGAACGTAAGTGAAAAGGTAAGGGAACTTAGCAGTAAGCTTGCAAGAGCCAAGGATGAGAATGAATTCTTTGATGAGGTGACAGAGTTCTATAAAGCATTTGGTGTTGGCATGTTTGGTCTTAATAAGGCATTCAGAATATCAAGTGACGAAAAAAATGGACTTGTATTCCATCCAATCAATAATATGGATAAGGTTGTTTTGGATGACCTTATTGGTTATGAGATTCAGAAGCAGAAACTTGTTGAGAATACAGAAAACTTTGTTCAGGGAAGAAAAGCCAACAATGCACTGCTTTTTGGTGACAGTGGTACAGGTAAGTCTACAAGTATTAAGGCGATTGTTAATCAGTATTATGACCAGGGACTTCGTATGATAGAAATATACAAGCATCAGTTTAAGGATCTTTCCAATGTTATTGCAAGTATAAAGAATAGAAACTATAAGTTCATTATATATATGGATGATCTTTCTTTTGAGGAGTTTGAGATTGAATATAAGTTCCTTAAGGCGGTTATAGAGGGTGGTGTTGAAACCAAGCCGGATAATATACTTATATATGCTACATCTAACAGAAGACATCTTATCAAGGAAACATGGAATGACAGAAATGATATGGAGACAACTAATGGTCTTCACAGGTCTGATACTATCGAGGAAAAGATGTCACTTGTTAACAGATTTGGCTGCCAGATATGTTATTCAAAGCCATCTAATAAGGAATATTATGATATAGTTATTGGACTTGCAAGAAAGAATGGACTTGATATGACTGATGATGAACTTATGGCAGAAGCTAACAAGTGGGAGTTAAGT